>SXVE01000391.1 GCA_005790265.1 Acidobacteriota bacterium
ATCGCCGCGCGCTACGCCGCCGAGTTCCTGCGACAAGATGCCCGAAGTCTTCGCTTGAGAGTCCGAGATGACGACCGTTCCGCCCGAACGTCGGCTGCCGATGACGTTCACGGCGGACGCGCCGACCTCGCGCAATCCGGCGAGAACGCGCGACCACGCGCCTTTTACTTTTCGTCTTCTCCCGATAACGCCCGATGCGCCGTCGCCGCCCATCACTTCGCCCTCAAATTTAATGAGTCCGCCCGTTTTCGTATCAATCAAACCGACAACCGAAACAAAAGCGCGTTTGTATTCGCTGCCGCGCAAAGTTCCGACCAAAACCGTGCCAGCCGGATAGGAATAATTTTTTCCCGAAACGGCGCGCGTGAGTTCCATTCTGACCAGCCCGCCGGAAGCGCGAAGCGTGAAAACCGCGCCCAAAAATCGAACAGGCAAAAGCGTTCCGAAAGGAATCGTCGCGGGCGTAGTCGAAGGCACATTTTCGCGGGACAGAATCGTTGAGTCGTCGCCGGAGGAAAGCAGACTGGTCACAGTTTTTTCTTTTTGCCGCGCGCCGAAAAAGAGCGAACGCCCGACTGCTTGAGAATCGCCGTCCGTTCTCTTTTTAATTTCGGCGACCGGATTCGGTTTGTCGTTTCTTGAAGCGTTTGAACTTTCGCTCGATTGAAGCGAAACATTTTGCGAGCGTATTGATTCGCCGTTCGCGGTAATCGGCGCGACATTGACCGAGCCGGAATTGGCACTTGTGAGCGAATCCGGCACAACGACGGGTTCGTTCAAATCAACGGTTTTATTCGCTAAAGAAGCGGCGTTAGCGTTCGTTACCGACTCTCCGTTCGGATTAGCCGAAGTCAGATTGTTGTCGCTGCCGGTCGGCGTTTTATCGGCGACGATATTTAAAGCCATTTTCAGCTTTTCGTCTTCCGTAGCGGGCGCAGGTTGCGACTGATTCGTTTTCGCCGTGCGGTCAACCGTTTGTTTTTTCGCTTGAGCAAAAACGCCGATGCCGAAAAACCAGCACAAAACGGCGAGCACTAAAATAAAGCCAGCGACGAAGCCGACGAAGGCGAGAAACAATTTCTTTTTTGACGGTTTGGCGAGCCGCGCCGCATCTTCAAAATCTTCTTCCTCATCAATCGGCTCAACCGATGAATTTTCGCTCGGCGAATCGTTCGACTCGTTTTGCGCGGCGGCTTGCTTCAATAATTTCTCGCGCTCGTCTTCCGCTTCAGAGACGGGCAGCGCGGCGGGAATTTCTTGGGCGGTTGCTGCAACAGACATTTTATTTTATTCCTCCTTTTTGGCGTTTACATTCGGCAGAGCGACGACCGTCGGCGAGTCGGCGGCTTCGCGGTGCGAAACCAAAACTTTCAGACGTTGGCTCGCGCCCATCACCGGCGCGCGGTAAACAAGCGCGTAGTAGCTGACCGAGCCGGGCGTAATCAGACCTTCAAGGCTCGTCGTTTCGACGTAATTTCTTTCCAGCCGCTCGACGGAAAGCGCGTTTCCCTGCTCGTCCGTCGTCTGCACTTCGAGTTCGGGCGTTCCCGGAACGAGCCGTAAATTCGTGGTCGTTTCATTGCGGACGGCGACAACGACTAATCTTTGTTCCGCGTCAATTTCCGTCACAGCGGAGACGGCGAGCGACAAACCGTTTTTAGCCTCTGTCCACGCACCCAAATTTTTCGCCGGATTTTTCAAACATTCAGCCAGACGGCGATTAACGAAGCGCGACAATTCGAGCGCGGTTTTCGGTTTTCGTTTGGATTTGTCGGCATCGCTTTTGCGGCTGAGTTTACCTTTGGAAATTTCGAGCGATGTTTGAATGAACGAAGGCGATTCGTTTTTGTCGGCGTTTTCGGCAACCGTTTCGTCCGACTGGTTCACCTCGCCGCTGACGAGCTTTGAGTTCGCCCGCGTGTTCGGCTGATTGCTGATTTTTATGTCTTCGCCGAGATTGTAAGCCAAGCCAGCCGCTCGTCTCGCCGCGACGACTTCATCACGGTTGTAACCCACGACGCAGCGATGCGCGTTTTTACTTAATTGCGAAACGGGAACGAGTTCCAAAATCAGAACCAACCCGGAACGCATTTGCAGCGTGATCGTCGCCGACGGATTCGCGCCGTTACCGTCTCTAGCCGCGACAAAACCTTCGCCCGGATAAATCGTAATCGAGCGGTCGGTTTCTTTGGTCGGCGATTGGAAAACGGAAGCGAATTTCGGATTGCCTTCGTGAATGTAATAAATGCCGTCGGAGGCGGGAAACTCGACAATGGAAACGGCGTTTTGCGCCAAGCCCAGACGAATAATCGTCGGCTGTTTCGGATTGACCGCGACGCTCGCCTCGCCCGACAGAAAATCGGTTTCCGCCGCATTGACGACCGTTACCGCGTTTGAAGGATTTACTAAAACCGCGTTTGGGACAACGGATTTTTCAGCTCTTTTAAGCGGAATGTTTTTCGCTTGTAATTGGCGGATGCGTTTTTTGTGTGGACGCATTTTTTGCGCCGGCGCGTCCAGCGCACAGCACAGAAAAAACGCTAAGGTTAAAACGGCGATTTTGAATAAAGCGCAACGCCGCATTTGTATTTCGTCGGTTAAAAGTGTCATAAACTCAGGTTTTTGCATAAAACTCCTCTCGTCGCGCCAAAACGATATTTCGAGCGCGAAAATTAAAATCAAAAATTCATCAATGAATCTGTTACTGCTTCGGCGCGGCGGTCGTGTCGGCTTGAGCGGGCGCATCGGTCGAATCGCCCGTCGGCGAAATTTCGGACGCGGTTTCTTCGTCAGCCAGCAGCACGACGGGCGAGGACGTTTTGCCGTTGACCGGCTCGACGCGGAAACGCAGAATCGTAAAGCCGGTTCGCAGATTGTTGTCGTTTCGCGCCGGAGATGCGGGCGAGTCTTTGAGCAGAAACTTGCATTTTAACTGCGCCGTTTCTTCAACGTCCTGCCCGCCCGATTTGCGCCTGATGCGCCTGATGCCGATTGCCCGCAAAATATACGGATCGCGCTCGTCCACGCTCAAATCCTGCAATTCAAAGGACGAATTAACGCTTTCTGCTTTTTCCTGCGCGAGCGCGCCGTTTTGTTTTAATTTGGCGGCGAACGCGAGCGATAAATCCGGGTCGAGCATCCTGAGCAGTTTATTGATTTCTCGCTCGCGCGTTGTTTGTTCGACCGTGTAGAGAGATTTGAGAAACTCTTTGACCAGATATTTTTTGTCGGTGTCGTTCGGACGGTCGGGCGCGATTTCGACCGATTCGGTCGCGCCGTAATCGCGGTTGTTCATTTCAATCACTCTGCCGGAAGATTTATCAATCACGATCCGGTCGGCACGGCGCACCGCCAGAAAGACGTTCATCACGACGCTCGCCGTCAAAACGAAAAGCAAAACCCACACGGCGCGAAGCAAGGATGAAATCGTCAAAACGTCTTCCGGGTCGCGGCTTACATCAAACGCGCCCGCGAAATCGAGCGCGGCGTTTTCCGTCGTTTTGTGAAAAACCGAAGCGTAGCCGCCGCCGTCGCTCGTGTGCAGATTTTCAGAATTGTCAGCGGCATCGCCATTGAAATTGTTGTTCATAAAAAGGCTCGTCAATCAGGATTAAAATAAAAAAAGAAATTGTTTGGTGTTGTCTCAGGTAGCGTAGGGCAAGGCGAGTGCCAAAGCGAAGAGAAGAATTTTCGCAAAATTTACGGAAAACGAATGCGGAAATGCCGGAAAATGCGTTGTGAATTGATGCCGAAAGAGAATTTGCGAAAAGCTGAAAAAGTCCTGGCGAATTTTTGCACCGGGCAGGATTGTTTGTGAAAGCGAGAGGAATTGCTTTTTAAGCGGGCAAAGAAATGTGTGGCGCAAAAATTCGCCGGTTTGGTGCAAAAATTCGCCAAATTTTCAGGCTGAAATTGAGTCTTTGATTTGCCAAGCGTGCGGATTATTCGCCGCAGCCGCGCCGACGGCGGAAATGCCGGAACGCGCGAAAACGATTTCTTCCGGCGAAAGCTGTAGGGCATAAGCACTGCGAATCAAATCGCCGATTTGCCCGCTCGTCAGACGCGAAAGCTCGGTTACATTTAAGCCGGTCAAATCCGCCGCGCGCAGAATTTGTTTTTCCGTCGCGGCGCGTTTTCGCCAAGGTTCGTCGCGCCGAACGAGCTTGCTTTCAAAGCGTCTGGCGGCGAGCCAAGCGTCGGCGATTTCCAGAGCTTTGCCGCGTGAATTTGCCGCGCCGACAATTTGAAAATCACCATTAACGCAGCCGCGAATTTCAAAACACATCGGCGCGGCTTCAACAATTTCTAAAAATTCGCCTTCGCCGAGCGGCATATAAAGACACGCGCCGAGCGGAACCCAAGCATAAAAAGAAGCGCGTTCGATTTCTTCGATCACGTCGAAAAAGCGAAGCGCGTCCCGTTCGTTCAAAAGCGAAAGACGTAAATTCTCGCGCTCGCGCCAAGACAAAAGGGCGCGGTTAAAATCGGCTTGTTCGTGCAGCGGAATACGGGAAGAAAAATCATCGTCCGAATCGAGTGTTTCAGCCATCGTTCCGAGAAGACTTGCACGCCGCGCGGCGGGTTTCATTGAATCGTTTTTACTGTCGCTGCCGCCATCGCGCAGTTCGACAATTACCGCGTCCTTTTTTCCCGTCAAAGGTGACGGGCGCAAGGCGCGTCCGATCATTTGCGGACCGAGAACCGCCGCCGATGTTTCGGTCGCCGGACGCGCCAGCAAAACGCCGCTCGTCTGCGGGCAATCCCAGCCCTCGATAAGCAGTTTGGCGTTGACTAAAACCTGCGTTTCGCCGCTCGTAAACGAGCGCATAATTTTTTCGTAAATCTCGCGGTTCATTGCGCCCCAAACGGCTTCGGCGGTCACGCCGTTTTCGTTAAAACAAGCAGCAAGATTCTGCGCGTGCGCCACGTCAACGGCGAAACACACGGTCGGGCGGAGGCGCAAATGCTCGAAGTAAGCCAGAACAGCCGTTTCGTTTCGCGCGGGATTGTTGACAGTGCGGGAAAGTTCGCGCTCGACGAAATCGCCGTTTTTTATTTTCAAGCCTTCGAGCGACGTTTCCGTGTTGGCGTAAAAGCCGTAAGCCGGAACGAGAAACCCGGCGCGGGTGAGTTGCGAGACGGTGTTCCAAACGGCGACCGTGCCGAAATAATCGCGGGATGCGACATTTTCGCCGTCGCCGCGAATATGAGTCGCTGTCACGCCGATTTGAAGCCGCGCCGTGTCGAAATAATCGAGCATTTCCTTGTAAGAACGCGCCGCCGCGTGATGCGCTTCGTCGCAGATCAGACTCAAAAAATAGTCTTTCGGAATTCTTTGTAATTTCTCACCGGCGAGAGACGCCGCCGTTGCGACGACGAAATCGCCGCTCAAATCAAAAACGCCGCCCTCGATTTTTGAAGTTCGCAGATCGGGAAAAAATTGTTTGGCGCGTTCAATCGTCTGCGAAACGAGCGCGCGGCTCGGCACGACGAGCAGACTTTTCCAACCGAAGCGGCGAACCGTTTCGGCGACGAGAGCCAAAATCAACACGGTCTTCCCCGCGCCGGTCGGCTGAATGCACAAGAGACGACACGGATTTTCCGACGAAGAACCCTTAATTTGTATTTGA
>SXVE01000392.1 GCA_005790265.1 Acidobacteriota bacterium
GGGCGCGGCTTTTCGTGACGATTTTGTATTTCGCGGCAAGTTCGCTTTCTTTGACGTAGAAAAGGTTGTAGCCTGACGGACGGCTGACCGAAAACATTTGGTAGCGGTCGCCCGTCTCCGGGTCGGTGTGCGCGAGGCTCGCGCGAACGGCAACGAACGCGCCGGTTTGCCGATGCTCGTAAAAATACACGCCGTCGTAGAACGAGATTTCGTCGAACAGTGCCGGGCGCGTCGGAACAATCGTGTCGAGCTTGTAATAAACCGTCTGCGCTCCGGTCAGCGCGTCGCGGTGCAGAATCTGCGGCGGTTCGGAAATCTTGACCGACACGGCTTTCAAATCTTCCATTCCGTCGTCAATCTTGCCTTTCGCTTTCAGGTGTTCGACGGTTTCCAAAAATGTTTGATAAAAATAATCGAACAGCGCATTTTGCCTTTCGACTTCGAGCGAGAGCAGGCGATTCAAAAAACGCGGAATGTTTGTTTTCTCGCTTTCTTTAATTTCGTCGCCGTCGGCGGATTTCGTGAGCAAACCCATATCGCCGAGCGTCGCTTTCGCATCCGTTAATCCGACGATTTGCTCGCCATTTAGAATGCGGTTGTAAACGACGTTGAGCGCGGCTCTGCCTTCTTTCGATTCGAGATTGTATTTGTCCAAATTCCCCGCTTTTTCCGCCCGCCGGTCGCCTTTGGTCAATGCGCCCATATTCGCCAAACGGCGGGCAATCGTCGCCGAAAATCTTTTCTCGCCGCCGAGTTCGGTAAAGACGAGCAAATAAATAGGCGGAGCAACTTGTCCCGTGCGATGAGTTCTGCCGAAGTCTTGAACTTGCTTGTCGGCTGACCATTTTAATTCGGCGGCGATGTGCAGACGACGATCTTGATTTCTTACTTTTCGGCTCGCGTGAAACGAATCGCCGGTCGAGGCGACTTCCGACATAATCGCCACGCGCTTATCTCTGTTTTGAAAACAGTTTTTCTCGTGCAGATTAATCAGCCGATTCGGAACGCCCGGAATTTGGCGCGCGCGATATTCGAGTTTGCCCGAAAGCGTTCGGACGAGTCGTTTTTTGCGCCCCGTCATCTCGGCGACGTTTTCCGTGCCGAAATAATTCACGAGCTGATCAAGCGGATGTTCGGGAATTTCGAGCAGCGAAAGCCGGTCGAGCAGTTCCCTTTTCAGTTCCAGCGCGGCGCGGCTTACGAGATGTCCACCTGCTTCGTCCAAAACCGGAATATAAACAATCGTGCCGCTGTGCGGGTCGGTTTGTTCTTGGTAACACTTCACCGGAAAGCAGCTTTCAACGAGCCGCGACAAAGTTTCGCGCGGGCTGAAATCCAAATCGTCAATCGCTTCTTCCTGGTCTGCCGCGCGCGCGATTTGTTTTTTCGTCTGCGCCTCGCCCGTGCCGCTGATGGAAACGACGACGGATTGTTTTTCCGAAAGCGCATTTTCGATTTCCCTGATGAGCGTCGGAACTTTAAATGCCGTGATCAGATTGCGAAAACAGCGTTGATGCTCCGCCCAAAATTGACCCACGACGTAACGGCGCGATATGCGGCTCGAATTCGTCAAATCGAGCGCGCGGTTAAAGTTTTTCAAGACTTCCTGCCACGCCCGCGCCATATTGTTATACATCTCGCGTTGCCGCGCGGTGAGATAATGCGTAACTTCGCGGTATTCGACCGCCAAACCAGATTCCGGGTCAACGCCGAAACTCAAATTGCCCGAAAAATATCTGCCCATCGCTTTGAGATCGCGGCAGACCATTTCCATCGCGCCAACACCGCCCGCTTCGATTTCTTCGGCAAATTGCGTAAAACCAAGCGGAAAACTCGTGCCGCCCCCCCACAGACCGAGCCTGATTTGATAGCCCAGATGTTTGACTTCGCTCGCGGCGGTCGCCGACGAATAAACGACACGAATTTCCGGGTATTTTTCGCAGTCTTGAATTTCCAAAACGGCTTGTCCGGTTTGCGTCGCTTTCCCGCTTTCGTCGGCAAAGGCGTGTTTGGCTTTGTGTCCTTCATCAAAAATTTCGATGCCTTCCGTGCCGAGCCAACGCATAATTTGGTCAACTCGCCGGTCGCCATTTTTCGATTTGGCGATGAGCGATTTATAAGTGCAAAAAACGATTCCTTCGCGCAAGCCGATGTTTTGCTCGGGCGCAAAATCGTTGATGAGTTTAATCGGGATTTTGAAACCTAACCGCTCAAATTCTTCGCGCACGGCTTCAATCAAATCGGCTTTGACGGAAAACCAAACTGTGCGGCGGCGGTTTTGAAACCAGTTGTCGAGGACGATTCCGGCGAGCGTTGAAGTCTTCCCTGCCCCGGTGCCGTCGCCGATGCTGATTCCGGCTCGCGCGCCGTTCGGAAGTCTTTGCGCGTGTGCTTGTCCGGCGTAGATAACGCGCTCGAATTGAATCTCTGAAACGATTCCGCTTTCATTAAGTTTTTGCGGCAGATGCGGGCGATAGGTGATCGCCGGCGGTGTGACGTTTGCTAAACCGGAAGTCTCGACAATTAACCCCGGATGTTTCGCTCCGCCTCTCAAATAATGCGGTTCATAAATGAGTGGCTCTACCGTAGATCTTTGAGCCGCTTCCGCGTCAATTAGAGTTTTATTTTCCGGCGGTGCGGTAATATTGACGGGAAC
>SXVE01000393.1 GCA_005790265.1 Acidobacteriota bacterium
AAATGGACGATTGGAAATGGAAAATAAAACCGAGATTATCTTTGTATTTCATTTTCCATTTTCAATCGTCCATTTTACATTAGTATCGAGTTTCCGTGATTTTTCGGGTCGAAGCGAATTCCAATTTTCGCGCCCGGCGCATATTGCAGCGGATCGCGGCGCTGTTCGGCGGTTAAAATTTCGGACGACTCGAAATCTACGCCCTGAATCGTGTAAAAATAATAAACGAGTTCTTCGCCCGTTTCCGTCGTTTCGCTTTCAATAATCGTTCCGTCGCAGATTCTTCCGTGTTTCGACAGAAATTCGCGTCGCTCGGATTCTAAATTCGTTTCCTGTTTTCGCTTAAAAATACTAAAAAGTCCCATTTTCAGTCCATAATCAACGGCGGTTTATTATACCGGGCGCGCAAATCGTTGACCGCCGATAAAACCGCCGGACGCTGAATCAATTTCGCTTCGAGCGGACGTTTGCCGGGAATATCCATCATAATCAAACCGAGCAGAATCGTCGGCACTCCCGGTCCGGGCGTGACGATCATCACCGCGCCCGCCACAATCAACAGAAAGCCGACGACGTTTTTAATAATAAACGCGCCCCACCGCAGGGAAAAATGCTGATCGTCGCTGATATTTCTGACGTAGTTGGAACTAAAATAATCCGCCGGAATTTTTACCATTCCGAAAATAATCAGTCCGTAACTGACAACAATCGAAACGACGGTAATCAATAATCCGATGAGAATTTTGCTCCACGTCAGCGCCTGCCAATACTGCACGAGCCATTCCCAAATTGCGCCAAAAAAATCCATAAATCAATTATTGTTCGGCTGCGCGAGCGGTTTTTCCAGCTGTTCGGCGGCTTCGATCCGGCTGAATTCTCTCCAGGTGTAATACATTCGGTAAACGAAAGTCCAGATCGAGGCGATTGCCAAAACCCACAAAACCTGCGGCATTCGATTGGCGAAAAAATTATCCGAATCCCAGTTGGTTGATAACGCGCCGATAATCAACAGCACGATGCGTTCGGGACGCTGCAAAAATCCGACGTTCGCTTTTACGCCGAGCGATTCCGAGCGCGCCGTCGTGTAACTGACCATTACCGAACCGATCAAGCCGGTTCCCGCCAGAAAAACATTTAAGATCGAGTGCTGCGCGGTGTTTCCGGCGTAAAAAATCATAATTCCGAGCAATGACACCATATCGGAAAGCCGGTCGAGCGAAGAATCGAGAAAACCGCCGAATTTGGTAACGTTTCCCGTCGAACGCGCGACGTTGCCGTCGAGCATATCGAACAAATTGGCAACGATTAAAATAATTCCCGCCCAGAAAAATTCGCCGACGCCGAATAAAACGCCGCAGCCGACGTTAATACAAACGCCGATTGCGGTCAAAATGTTCGGGTGAATTCCGGCGGACGCGAGCGCGCGCACCATCGCGTTGATGATCGCCATTGCTCCGCGTCCGATGCTTGCTCCGATCATAAAAATTGATAATAGAAAATTGATAATGGAAAATTGTCAAAACAGTGAAGAATAAATGCTCTAAATTCTTAGATTGTTTACTTTCCATTACCCATTTTCAATTTTTCATCACTCTCCCTGTTCGTGAATCGTTTTCAATCGCGAAATCTCGAAATTTCGTATTCCAGTCGGCGTTTTTACTTTTACTTCGTCGCCTTCTTCTTTGCCCATCAATGCTTGTCCAATCGGCGAAACGGTTGAAATCAAACCGTTTTCCGGGTCGCTCTCTTCCGAACTGACGAGACGATATTTAATTTTTTCGTCGCGGTCGAGATCATACAAAGTGACGGTCGAGCCGTAAGCGGCGCGATCAGTCGGTATTTTTGAAACATCAATTGATTCGACTTCGCTCAAACGCTGACTGAGCTGCACGACGCGCGCCATCACGATACGCTGCCGTTCGAGCGCGGCTTTATATTCGGCGTTTTCCTTCAAATCGCCGAACTCGCGCGCTTTTTGAATTTCTTTCGGCAATTTAAAGCGCAGTTCGTCTTCGAGATCGGCTAATTCCTTTTGTATTTTTTTTCTGACTTCTTCCATATTTTTAGTAAGCAGTAGAAAGTAGAATGTAGGGTATAAAATTTAATATCCACTCACTACTTTCTACTTTTTTCATAATTTCGATTCGTTCGGCGCGGCAAATGAGATGCCGATGTCGCGTGCCGTGCGGACGAGTTGACCTTCGACCGGCACCGTCTTTAAATTGGCGATGGCATCGCTGAGCGGAACGGTGACGACTTCATTAGCGCGTAGTGCGACCATTTTCCCGGTTTGCCCGTTGGCGAGCGCGCGGACGGCGCACGCGCCGAAATTCGTGCCGAGCATTCGGTCAAACGCGTTCGGGCTTCCGCCGCGCTGAAGATGTCCGAGCACGACGCAGCGCGATTCTTTTCCGGTTTCGGCTTCGATGCGGCGGCGCAGATGACTGCCGACGCCGCCCAACCGCAACGCTTCTTTATCCGTATAAATCGGCTGCGTGCCGACTTCGACCGCGCCTTCGGCAACGACGATGTTGGTAAAACGCGAACCGTTTTTCTCGCGCTGGCGAATTTTGTCCATTATTGACTTGAAGGAAAACGGAACTTCGGGAATCAAAATCACGTCGGCGCTGCCGGCAAGTCCGGCGTGCAGCGCGATCCAGCCGGTGTGTCTGCCCATCACTTCGAGAATCATCACGCGGTCGTGCGACGCGGCGGTTGTATGCAAGCGGTCGAGCGCTTCGGTCGCGATGTCAATCGCCGTCATAAAACCGAACGTCAATTCGGTCGCCGCCAAATCATTGTCAATCGTTTTCGGCACGCCGATAATCGGGTAGCCGTGTTTGCGAAACTGATCGGCGATGCCGAGCGTTCCTTCGCCGCCGAGCGCAATCAGCGCTTCGATTTCGAGAGCTTCCAGATTCTTGAGCGCTTCTTCAACCGGCATTTCCGGGAAAAACGGCTTTCCGTCAATTATTTTGACGAAACTGCCGCGATTGCGCGTTCCCAAAATCGTTCCGCCGCGCGGCAAAATGCCGCTCACGCTTTTCAGAGTTAGTTTTGTGTATTTCGGTTCACCGAGAATGCCGTCGAAACTGTCTTCAATCCCGATGCATTTCATTCCGAATTCGCCGACTGCCGTCCTGACGACTGCTCGAATCACCGCATTTAATCCTGGAGCATCGCCGCCGCCGGTTAAAATTCCAATCTGTTTATACATATTCAACACTTACGCAAAAAAGTTCGCCAAGTAAAGAGTTTATTCTACTTTATGAATTCAAAAAATTCTAAAACGCTAACGATTAATTTAACGGCTCGTTAAATTAATCGGCAATTACGACTCGGCGATTACTCGAAAAACCTGTAAGAATTACGATGAAAACCAAATTTGTTGAGATTAAGAAAGTGACAGCTTGAACGGGTACGATAATTCAGCTTTTCAGCGGTATTTCAGCTGTTTTCGTCATTAAATTTTGTTATATTTTACTGCCGATGAAAACCATTGCCACAAAAGTTTCTTTTCGCGAAGCTCTCCGTTTCTGGGTTAAGCTCGGTTTTATTTCGTTTGGCGGACCAGCCGGACAAATCGCCATTATGCAGCGCGAATTGGTGGAAGAGAAAAAATGGATCGAGCAGGAAGATTTTCTCCACGCGCTCAATTTTTGTATGCTTTTGCCCGGACCGGAAGCGCAGCAGCTCGCTACATATATCGGCTGGCGTTTGCACGGCATTCGCGGCGGCATCGTCGCGGGCGCTTTTTTCGTCGTTCCTTCGATTGTGCTGCTGCTTGTTTTGTCATACATTTACGCGGCTTACGGCAATGTGCCGCACATTGCCGCCGTTCTTGACGGATTCAAAGCCGTTGTCGCGGCAATCGTCATCGAAGCCGTTTTGAAAATCGGCAAAAAAGCGTTCAAAAACTTTCGCCACGTTATCATCGCCGCTTTGTCTTTTGTCGCGATTTATTTTCTGCAAATTCCCTTTCCGCTCATCGTTCTCGCCGCCGGAATTCTTGGAATTTTCGCTTTGCGCGAAATTAAAAATCAGGCGGAAGAGCATCAATCGAAAACGTCTAAAACTGCGAAAACGCCGATCAAATATCCGCTCAAAGTTTTTGCGGCGTGCGTTTTGTTATGGATTGTTCCTTTCGCCGCGATTATTTTTTCAGTCGGTTACGGCAATACCGCCGCGCGTCTTTATCTTTTTTTCACGCAAGCGGCATTCGTTACGTTTGGCGGAGCTTACGCCGTTCTCGCTTACGTCAATCAATTTGCAGTCGGCATCGGTTGGATTTCTGCCGCGCAAGCGGTTGACGGATTGGCGCTCGCCGAAACAACGCCCGGACCGCTGATTATGGTTCTGCAGTTTGTCGGGTTTATGACCGGTTGGAACAATCCCGGCGATTTCCACCGCCCGACGTTTGCGATTTTGTGCGGTTTGCTCGCCACTTTCGCGACTTTTCTGCCGTCCTTTTTCTTTATTTTCATCGGCGCGCCATACATCGAAAAACTTCGTCATAATCGCCATTTGACAGCGGCGCTTTCCGGCGTTACGGCGGCGGTTGTCGGCGTGATTTTGAATCTCGCGCTTTCATTCGGCGCGGCAATCCTTTTTGTGAACGGCAGTTTGGATTTTTTCGCTTTAATACTCGCCGTTTTGTCGTTCGTCGCGCTTTATTTTTTCAAAGCGGATGTTTTGCTGATCGTCATTCTCGGCGGATTGTGCGGACTAGCGAAATATTTGCTCGTTTAATAGCTACTCATTGAATTTCATTTCGCAACTAATTTTATTTTCGCTGATTTTCAGTTGTAAAAGGGAAAAAGGTTTGCGAACAAACTTATTCGCAAACCTTTTTTCGTATTTCTAAAAATCCTCAATCAGTTTCGCTTATTCGCCAAGTTTTTCTCGAGAAACTTGCGCGCTTCCGGCATCGCTTCGATTCCCTTCAAAACTTGCGGATCATTTTCCAGCAAAACCTGAATTCCGGCTTCGTTGGAATAATTAGCCGTCGCGATCTGTTCGCGCAAACGGGCTTTGGCAAAATCAACCTGGCTGTTGATATTTTCCGCCGACAAACCGTTTTCTTTATCCGCTGCCGCCGCTTGACGAAATGTTTCAAACAGTTTGTCGGAAATCTGAAACTCGTTCGGCTGCACGCTCATACTGAAACTTTGTTTGTCCGCTTTATAATTTTCAAATCCCTGAACGCGACCGGCGACGAGCTGACGAACGAAATAAAACACCGCTTCATTAATTCGGAAGCGCAGCGGCGAACTTGCCAAGCCCGTTGCTTTCAAATCCGGTTCGATGCCGCGTCCGCCATACAAAGTTCTTCCGTCGGCAGTAGTTACCGGACTTCCCGCCGGTTTCGGTTTGGCGTCCGCCGCATCTTCGCCGCTCTGGTGCGTGTAATAATCGTAAATTGAACCGCTCGAATAATCTTTCTGCAATGAGCGTCCGAACGGCGTGTAATAGCGCGCGGTCGTCAACGTCAAACCCGTTCCGTACGGAAGCGGGAAAACACGCTGCACCAAACCTTTGCCGAAACTGTCCGTTCCGACGATCAAACCGCGCCCGTAATCCTGAATCGCACCGGCGACGATTTCCGACGCCGCCGCAGAACCGCCGTTAATCAAAATAACGAGCGGCAACTTCTGCATTTCCGCGCTGGTCGAGCGCAATTCCTGCGTGCGCGCGTAACGCGCGCGACCTTTGACCGAAACGACCGTTTGACCCTGCGGAACAAAACGGCTGACCACTTCAATCGCCTGCGGCAGCAATCCGCCCGGATTTCCGCGCAAATCCAACAGCAAATTTTTCATTCCCTGTTTTTTCAAAGCCGCGATTGCCATATCGAGTTCTTCGGCGGTCGTTTCCTGAAAACCGCCGGTCAATCCGATATAGCCGACGCCGTTCGGCAGCATAAAATAATTGCGAATAGAAGGCAGCGGAACGCCGCCGCGCACGATATTGAAATCGAGCGGTTTTTCAACGCCCGCGCGCTGAATTTTTACGTTAACGCTCGTGCCTTTTTCGCCGCGCACGTTTTTGGAAACTTCGGAACTCGACCATTCCTTCGCATCTTTGCCGTCAATTTCGACGAATCGGTCGCCGTACCGCAGTCCGGCTTTGTCCGCCGGAGTTTCCGGAATAATTGACTGCACGTAAACGCCGTCGCGATGCTGGAGAATCGAAACGCCGATGCCGTAAAACTGCGAAGCCTGTTCTTCGTAAAGTTTGCGAAATTCGTCGCGCGTAAAAAACGACGAATGCGGATCGAGCGTCCACAACATACTTTGGATCGAACTGTCGAGCAGTTTTTCGTACTCAACTTTGCCGATGTAATTGGCGTTGACGACCTCAACCGCTTCACGGTAATCGCCGGTTATTTTCTCGGGCGTCACGCCCGTGTCAGCCGCCGTTCCAATCGGCAGACGCCCGAAAAGACCGCCTAAAACAGCGCCGAGAACGACGACGATCAACGCTAGAATTGCAAACTTTTTATTCATTTGAAAAACAAAACTCCAGATTTTACAAAGAAAACTATAGCACAAATTAGTTGTCTGAATTCTTCGTTCCGTTGTCGCCGATTAATTTTATGGAAACTCGGTTCGATTGTTCTTATTTTAACAAATTTCAGCGCGACAGCACTCGGAAACGTTTGCGTTCTACGTAATTTCGCGTGATTATGTTTGATTTTCCGGCAGTTGAATTTACATTTCGCCGACAAATATTTAACATTAGCTTTTTTATTCGATAGCTTTTTACCCAATGAAACCTGCAATTTCCATTATCGTTCCCGCTTTTGAAGAACGGGAACGCCTGAGCGATTCGGTCGAAAAAATTCTCAAATATATCGAAACCGAAAGTCTCTCCGCCGAACTGATTATCGTTGACGACGGATCGGCGGACGGAACCGCGCAAATCGGCGAAAAAGCCTGCGCGCAGTTTCCGCTGATTCAATCAAAAGTCGTTCGCTACGAAAAAAATCGCGGCAAAGGTTTCGCCGTCAAAACCGGATTGCTGGCGGCGGAAGGCGAAGTCGCGCTTTTCTCCGACGCCGATCTTTCCACGCCGATCGAAGAATTGCCCAAGCTCGTTGCTCCGATTCAAAACGGCGAATACGATGTGACATTCGGCTCGCGCGCGCTCGACCGCAGCCTGATCGGAACGCATCAGCCGTGGCGCCGCGAACAGGGCGGAAAAGTTTTTAATTTTATCGTTAAAACGCTGACCGGATTACCTTTTTGGGACACGCAGTGCGGATTCAAAGCGTTTGATATGACTAAATTTCGCCCGCTGCTCGACGTGATGCAGATCGAACGCTTCGGCTTCGATGTCGAATTTCTCTACGTCGCCAATCTGCGCGGACTTCGCTTAAAGGAAATTCCGGTGCGCTGGAATCACGACGAACGAAC
>SXVE01000394.1 GCA_005790265.1 Acidobacteriota bacterium
CGATTATCCGGTGTTCAAAGCCGACGCCGTGTTTCACCGCAAAGACGCGATTTATCCGGCGACCGTCGTCGGCAAACCGCGTCAGGAAGATTTCTTTATCGGCGATTATTTACAAGAGCTTTTATCGCCGTTATTTCCATTGGTAATGCCCGCCGTGCGTGATTTATGGAGCTACGGCGAAACGGGTTTTCACAGTTTGGCGGCGGCGGTCGTCAAAGAACGCTACGCGCGCGAAGCTCTCGGCGCGGGTTTTCGCATTCTCGGCGAAGGTCAGCTTTCCTTGACGAAATTTTTGTTGTTGACCGACGAGCCGCAAAATCTGCGCGATTTCAAAACCTTGTTTGAACACATCTTAGCGCGCGTCGAATGGGCGAGCGATTTCTTTATTTTCGACCGCACGGCGTTCGATACATTGGATTACGCGTCGGGCAAAATCAATCACGGCTCGAAAGCGATGCTCGTCGGCACCGGCGCGGCAAAGCGGGAATTGAAACGCGAATTCACCGGCGCACTGCCCATCGGCGTCAAAGCGGCGCGCGTTTATTGCGCGGGCTGTCTCGTGCTGGAAACGACCGACTACGCGAAAGATCAAACGCTGCCCGAACGTCTCGCTAAATCGAACGTTTTTAATGATTTTCAAGTCGTCGTGCTGCACGACAAAATCGAATACGCCGATTCGACCGAGCAGTTTTTGTGGGCGACGTGGACGCGTTTCAATCCTTCGACCGACATTTACGCGCATTCGATCAAAGTCGCCAACAATCACATCGCCTACGAAGCGCCGATGTTTATTGATGCCCGAATGAAACCGTGGTATCCGGCGGAAGTCGAGCCGCGCGCCGACATCGTCAAACTCGTTGACGCCCGCTGGCGCGAATATTTCGGGTCAAACGAATGATTTCAGCGGCGCGACTAATAGCTTGATAAATTTCGTTCATTAAATTGTAATTTTTCCCTTTACGCGTTTAACCGTTTCGGTTAGAATTCGATTATCAAATCAGGGTCGCCGAGTTAAAATTAAATATCTTTCGCCGTCAGCCGTCGCTTGCAAACATCTGCAACCGGCGGCGGCGGCTTTTTTGTTTTTTTGTCCGGCGGCGCGTATCATCGGTTGATGTTCAAACTACTCAAACGTTACCGCTTCGCCATTCTTTTGCTGCTCGTCGTCGGCGTTTTGTGTTTGGGTTACGCGTATTTCATCGAACCGGAACGGCTCGTCGTGCGCGAAGTTCGCGTTCCGCTGCGCGGTTGGAATCCGGCGTTCAACAATTTTCGGATCGTCGCTTTGTCCGACGTTCACGGCGGCTCGAACGGCGGCTCGGAAGCGAACATTCGCCGGATCGTCGAAACCGTCAACCGGCAGAATGCCGATGCCGTCGTTATTCTCGGCGACTTCGTTTCCGAAGAATTCTTTGACCGCAAACAACTGAAAATGCCCGTGCGGACGATTGCCGAAGCGCTCGGCGGTTTGCGCGCCAAACACGGAGTTTTCGCCGTGCTCGGCAATCACGATGCGGCGTATTCCGACGAAATCGTCGCCGGCGAGCTGCGCCGCGCCGGTCTGACCGTGCTCGTCAACGAAGTTGCCGTCATTAAAAGCGGCGATCAGCAATTTCGGTTTTTTGGAATGGAAGATCACATTCACACGGGCAACTGGGGCGAGTTTGCGCAGAAGATGAAGAATTCACTGGCGGCGACCGAAGGACAGGGCGACCTGATCGCGCTCGAACACGGACCGGATTTATTTCCGGTTTTGACCGATTATATTTTGATGTCGAAAGATTTGCGTTTGATGATTTCCGGGCACACGCACGGCGGGCAAGTTTGGCTGCCGATCATCAAAGCGCCGATTATTCCGTCAATTTACGGGCAGAAATACGCTTACGGTCAGGTGCGCGCCAAAGACGCCGATCTTTATGTCACGAGCGGCACGGGAACAAGTCTGCTGCCGTTTCGTTTCGGCGTGCCGCCGGAAATCGCGGTGCTCGAACTCGTGCGCGAAGAAGCGGAGTAGCTGAAACGAGGAGAAAAGAAGTCGCGGAGACGCAAAGCGAATTGGCGGCGGAAGATAAATTGACAAACGGGAAACAGAGAAGTTTAACCGCGAAAGACGCGAAAAAACGCGAAAAGGGAAGCGGTGATCAAAGAAAACGCCGGGTTTTGCATTTCTTGTCTTTTCCTTTTCGCGCTCTTTCGCGCAATTCGCGGGCAAACCTTTTCTTTATTAATCGAAAACGCGCAAAGACGCGAAAGGTAATAAAAGAAAGCAGTGAAAATTCTCGATTTTCTCTTTTTCTCTTGTTTTCTTTCGCGTCTTTGCGCGTTTATTCGCGGGCAATTCTTTTATTTTGCCGTCTGGTTTTTATTTGCCGGAAGAAACAAGCGCTTTTTTCGGCGCTTTCGCTTTGCGCGTCAAGCCGGATTTTCTCGCGGATTTGCGAACGTAGCCGAACGCTTCATAAATTGCTGAGTCGGCGCCTTCGGTCGGATCAGCCAGAACGCCCGCGACGACTAATTCGGATTTGGCGAGAAACACGTTGTCGCACGCTTCTCTGACGGCAATCGCCTGCATTTTCGTATCATCGAGCGCCGCCACGGACACGCGCGCGCCGAGCGAATCATTGACAAACACTTCAAACTGTTCGAGCGTCAAACCGCCGTATGTTTTCTTCGGCGTCAGCGTTTTCCACGCGTTCAGCATTTTAATCATTTTTTCTTCGATAGATTTCGGATTGTTAGGCATAGTATTTAACTCCATTGGATGCGAGAATTGGTTGTTGATCGGATGGTTGAGCCTTGGAACGGGGTAATAAAAGGCAGGACGCGTAAAATTGGGAGCGGCGTATCTCTCGCTTGTAATAAGCCTGTCAACTTTCCGCGTTGACAATAAAAATTGTGCCTTATTTATAATATTATTGTCAATAAAAATATTTTAACAAGTTTTTGCAAAGCTAAACTATAGCATTAATTGCACTTATCCGCTCGCCGTAGCGCCGTTTTCTCGCGCAAAAAATATTTTTTCGCCGCCGAATTAAAATTTTTCCTCCGAAAATCCGCCGCCCAAAACCCGGAACGCGCACATTTGAACCCGGAACCTGCGTGTTCTGACTTAGAACCTGAATATTCAGACTTCAAATGTCCACATTCCGACTCGGAACATATACGTTCGGACGTTAAATGTCTGCGTTCCTAGCTCGAATATCCGCGTTATGACTTTGAACTTGAACATTCAGACTTTGGTAGAACGATACCAAAGTCCGAATGTATAAATCCGGCGAGCAAAATTTTCAATTTATACTTCTATTTCCCAAGC
>SXVE01000395.1 GCA_005790265.1 Acidobacteriota bacterium
AGCTTCTGCGCGCGGGCGCGAATGTTCGCAAAAAGGATGAGCCGACGCGCAACGTTTTAGCCGTTTATCTCAATGTTGATTTGTATTATACGATCTACTACAACCACCCCGTGAAAGCGGAAAGAGCGATCCTGCTTCACGCTTTTTGCAGCGGCGCGGAAGATTTGATTCGAGCCGGAGCCAACATCGGCGGTTTGAACGCGGGCAGAAATTATCTGAATTCGCAAAAAGAAACGCTGCTGATGACCGTTGCCGCCAAAGGCTGCGCCCGGGCGGCGCGGCTGCTCATCCAAAAAGGCATTCCCGTCAACGCGACCGACGAATACGGCGCGACGGCTCTGATGTATGCGGTCAGAGGTTTCCAGGACTTCGAATCGCGGCTCGCGGTGATGAATTTACTGCTCGCGTCGGGCGCGGACATCAATGCGGTGACGAAAGAATACTTCTGCCGAACCGCTTTGATGCTCGCCGTCGAGAGCCGCGATTTGAAAACGGTTGACTTTTTGATCAAAAACAAAGCCGCGCTCGATCCGCCGTGTGAAAGCGGCGAAACGGCTTTGAAGATTGCAAAATCTATGCTCGGCGGAGCTTACGCCAACGAAGCGCGGGAAATCATCAAACTGTTCGAAGCGGCGGGAGCGAAATAGTTTTATGCGCGAGTTACGGCTAATCTTTGTTCTTGCTTTTTTCGTCCTGTCTTTTTCAATCATCGGAAAGGCGCAGCAAGTCCCCAATTATGTGTTTCTCGAAGTCATTGATTCGAGCGGAAAGCCGGTGGCGGACGCGAACGTGGAAACGCCTCCGGGAAGTTTACAAATCCGGCAAACTTCTCAAGACGGTCAAGTGTCATTTCCGTTTCCTTACGTGTCAGAGATTTTACCAATTCGTTTTTTACAGTTTTAAAAGACGGCTATTTTCCGTTTCGGGATTTGGGATTGATGCCGTCAGGCTACCAAACACGCGCCAAACTCGAACTGCTGAAGATTCCGCAAACGGAAGTAGAACGCCGCATCGTCGGCGACGAACAGCAAAAGCGCGAATTTTTATGGGCGGCGAAAACGGGCGACGCCGGAGGCGTTCGCAGACTGCTCAAAGCGGGCGCGAATCCGAATTTGAACACCGACGATTTACGCAATGCGCCCGCGCCGAAGAATGTTCCGGCAATCATCTTCGCCGCCCTGTCGGGCGATAAATACACAGTCGAAGAATTGCTGAAAGCGGGCGTCAACATTCGCGTCAAAACCGAACCCGTCCGCAGCATTTTAGCGTATTATCTGAACGGCGATCCGTTCAAAAGACGCCCGCCGAAAACCGAAGCGGAAAAGCAAAAACTTTTAGAAATCTACGAGGACGGCGCGGAAATGCTCGTCAAAGCGGGCGCGGATATTAATGTTTCTACACCTTTCAGATATAAAGAAAACGCGCTGATGACGGCGGCAAACGGCGGCTACGCGCGAACGGTCAAACTGCTGCTTGACAAAGGATTGAAGGCGAATGAAATCGGCGATCAGGGAACGGTTTTGATGTATGCGGTCAATGACTATCCAATCGGCAGAGGGCGTTCAAAAATCGGCGTCGTTGATTTACTGCTCAAACGCGGCGCAGACCCGAATTTGACGAACGCTCAGGGAGATTACTGCACTTCCCCGCTGATGCTGGCGGCGTCGGTCGGCGATGTCGCGGTCTTGAAAGCGCTCGTTAAGGCGGGCGCGAAAGTCAATCATTCGTGCCGCTATAGTTACCCGGCGATCAGTTGGGCGATCAACGCGAAAAAGCCCGAAGCCGTCGGATTTTTGATTGACGCGGGAACAAATCGAAATTTTATTTCCAGCGGCTATGCCGACCAGCCGCTGTTCATTATGGCGGTTGAAAACGGCGACGCCGAGACAGTCAAAACGGTGATCGAAAAAGGTTTTTCGGTTGAAACCAAAGACCGTTTCGGCAGAACCGCTCTGTTTTACGCCGTCGAAAAAGAGGATGCCGCCAAGGTCAATTTCCTGCTCGACGCTGGCGCGAACCCGAACGTCGTCGACGAAAATAAAAATCCCGATTACTGTCGGGTCACGCTGTCGTTTTTATCGGAATATAATTTGGATTTGCTGAAATTTCTGGTGGCGCGCGGCGCGGATGTCAATCTGGCTTGCGGCAGCGGCGAGACGGCTCTCGCGCAAGCCGTCAGAAGATACAAGCCCGAACTCGTCAGACAGCTCGTCGCGCTCGGCGCGAATGTCAATGGAGAAAACATCAACCGCGCGATCAAGCTCGTCAAAACCTACTGGAAAGAAGGCGACTATGAGCGAAAATATGTTGACGAAACGATTAAAATAATCGAAGAATCCAGAGCAAAAGGAAAACATTAAAAAGAGTCTGAAGAATTTTGATCGTCTAAAATTTTTGCGCGTCACGATCTGTCTCGGACTGCTCGGCGGCATCGCTTTTTCGCGCGAAGCCTGGTTTCCGGTGGACAGAATTTTTCCGCGCGCCCCGTTCGTTTTCACTCTGCCGGAAAATTTCGCCGCGCCTTGTGACCGTATTTTTCAGTTCGATTCTCGTCGTCGCGCTCGTCTCGATAATTTTCTCGCGGCGACCGAAAAAGTTTTTGGCTCTCGCCATCTGTTCACTCATTCTGCTCGCGTTCTTCGACTGTCTGCGGCTTCAGCCGTGGGCGTATCAGTATCTGCTGATTTTAACGGTTTTTTATATTCACGATTGGGAAAACGAAACGGAAAATTCCGGCAATCAAACGCTCGGACTGGTGCAGATTACGATTGCGGGAATTTACGTCTGGAGCGGAATTTACAAAATGAATTTCACGTTTTCGCACGAAACGCTGCCCGCTCTGCTCGCGCCCGCGCAAAATCTTTTTCCTTAGATTTCCCTGCCGTTCGGCTTTTTAGGAATCGCAATTCCGCTGACCGAATCGCTGATCGGCGCGGGATTGTTTTTTCGCCGCACGAGAAACGCGGCGGTCGGCGCGGCGATTTTGATGCACGCGTTTATTTTGACATTGCTGATCGCCGAAAATTACAACAGCATCGTCTGGATTTGGAATCCGACGCTGATTTTCGCCGACGTTTTCGCCTTCTGGAAATCGAATGTTTCGCTCGAGAAAACGCTTTCCGGCGGAAAGTTTAAGTTCGTCAAAGCAATCGTCTGCGCCGTCTTGTCGTTCGGCTCGATTTCGTTGACGCCCTCAAATTCAAACACGTTGAACAGCCGCGTATTCGTCACACCGCCGCGAGTCACCGCCTGCAA
>SXVE01000396.1 GCA_005790265.1 Acidobacteriota bacterium
GCAGGAAGTTGCAGAAAGTAAAAAGAGAGGGAAAGACACTTTAGTTCTTTCCCTCTCTTTTTACTTCCAACTATCTGGCACTTTCTGCAACTTTCTGTTAACTCTGCCGCAGTAAATCGAAAAGCTCCGTTTTGTTCGGCAGCGCGGTTCGCGCGCCGACGGCGCGGCATTTGAGTGCGGCGACGGCGTTTGCCATTTGTGCCGCCGTTTCGATTGTTTCGCCGTTTAGTAATCCGTATAAAAATCCGACGCGAAACGCATCGCCCGCGCCGGTCGTGTCTTTGCAGCCGTTCGGCACGGCGTAACCGGGCGTTTCGACGAATTCTCCGGCGCAGAAAACGAGCGAACCGTTTTCGCCGAGCGTCATTCCGACAATCGGGCAGCCGAACCGAGCATTTATTTCGCGCAGCGCGTCTTTTCGGTCTTTGATTCCCAAAAGTCTTTCGGGAAATTCGGCGGACGCGAGAAATACGTCAACGAGCGGAATCATTTCGAGCAAACCTGCAAAAATATTATCAATGTCAATCGAAACAATCGCGCCGTTTGCTCGCGCCGCTTGCGCCATTTTCGCGCAGGCGAGCGCGTCGTGCGGCGTCGCGTGAAAGATTTTCGTTTCCTTCATCAATTCAATCGGCGTCTCTTCGGGCGCAAACGCGAGTTTTGCGTCGCGTTTCCAAATGACTGTGCGCTCGCCGCTTTTTTTGTCAATCAAAATAAACGCGATCTGCGTTTGCGCGCCCGCAATTTGTTCGGCAAATTCGACGTTGACGTTTTCGTCAATCAAAGTCTGCAAACCGAAATCGCCCGCCGCGTCCGTACCGAACCGTCCGACGTAAGCCGTGTTTTTTCCGAGCCGCCGCAGCCCGACCATCGTCGAAGCGATTTCGCCGCCCGCCATTTCGCTGTATTCGTCCAGTTCGATTTTTGAATTAAAAACCGGATATTCGGGAACCTGAATCAGATAATCAACGGCGTTCGTGCCGAAACCGACGACGTCGAATTTTTTGTTTTCTAGAACTTTAAAGGGAAATTGCATTTTAAAAATTGCCAATTGAAAATTTGTTCAATAGAATTTTAAGACAAACACGGATGCGGAAAAACGCCGCGCTTTTTTGAAAAAGTCTGTTTGTCAGAATATATAATTTTCACTTGGTTTTTAAGTGAAGTGTCATAAATTTATCAATTATTTGGAGAAATTAGAAAAATGCCGACAACAAATTGTCCTGAATGCAGTGAAGAAGTTTATGTAGATGCCGACTCGGAACAGGGCGACACAGTGACTTGTGACGAATGCGGTTCGGATTTGGAAGTGGTCGGACTCGATCCGCTCGAACTCGATCTTTACGAAGAAAACGATGATTTAGACGACGAAGAATCGGAAGATTACGAAGTTTAACCGGAAAAATCGAAAATGCTGAATTCTTCTCGTCCGATGCGGGCGCGATTTTCAGCGGGGCGCGAGAAAAAGTTCGCTTTATTGTTTGCCTTTTATTCGATAACCGGCGCGATTTTGTTTGATTTTGAAATCTTTTGCCGTTTCAATCCGAACTTCGTGAAATTTTCCGTCGGTTTGATTCGGTTCGCTCGGATAAAACGCGACGACGTAAGAAGCCGTTATTTCTTCGGCTAAAGCTTTGAAAAGCGGCTCAAAATCAGTGCGGGTGGCATAGAAATTCTTGCCGCCCGTTTTTTCGATTAAACCGCTCGCTTCAAGCGGCGTCATTAAAGGTTTTTTGTTGCCCTGAAGCCGCGAAAATGACGGCAGAAGTACCGAATAAACCGTCGTTTCCGCATCGTTCGCGCGTTCGATCACGGTTTTCGGCGAAACGATATCGCCGACCGGAAATCCATCGGTAATCAAAACAACGGCGCGTTTCGGCAATTGATTTTTGATGGCGGACGGCGATTTTTTCTGCAAAAGCCGCACCGCATCATCAACCGCATCGTAAGCGTGCGTCGAAAGTCCGTCCTGATCCTTCATCAATTTCTCGAAAGTTTTTTCGAGTTTTTCCGGACGATTCGTAAACGACTGCAAAGTTTTCACTTCCATTCCGAAAGTCATCACCGCAAAATAAGATTGGTAATCGGCGAGATTTTTGAGAAACGACCGCAGCGCGTCGCGCAATCGTCCGAGCTCGTCCGCCGTCATACTGCCCGACACGTCGAGCGCGAAGACAATCGAAAGCGGACGCGTGTCGTTTTGCCGTTTGAGCGGCTCGAAAAAGTCTATCGAACGCTCGACGCCGTTTTCATACACGCGAAAATCTTCCGGTTTTAAGTTGCGCACGGGATTTCCGTTTTTGTCGGTGACGGTCACTTCAAACGCCGCAAGTTCCGTGTCTACACGAATTACATCGTCAGAATTCTGCGCCGCCGCTGATGACGAAAAAAATGCGGTAGCGACAAAAGAAAAAACAAAAACGCGCGATAAAGTCCGGATTTTATCAAACGAACGGCTGCTTAAAACTGTCGGCGCGAAAAAAACAAGAAAATTAAGTTTCGCGGACTGCCGCACGCGCGCCGCCACGAACGGCGAGTGAATCTTGTAAGAAAAAACAGTTGCGGCTTTTAATAACGGCAGAAAAATCTTCATAAAAGCAAAAATCGTCGAATGATAAATCGTGTGAATGCGGAATAATCGAATTATATGAAAATCGGCGGCGGAAATCATTAACATTTTTTGACGCGGTTATCTGAAAAAACAGAAGCGCAAAAAACAAATTAAAATCAGGTTCGCGCGTCTCGCCGCAGTTCAAAAATCTCGATCGTTCGCCCAAAAGAAAATCTGATTAATCAAAAAGAAAATCTGACTGTGAATATGAGACTTTTATGAGACTTAACAGTTGCCTGCAAAAAAAGCGGGCGTTCAATTTGACCGATTTAATTCCAAAATGAATTGTCAGATTGAACGAATTTTTCACCGCGCCGAAGTTGTATCGCGTTTATTCGCCGCTGATTACGGAAATTTCAGGCAAAGAAAAATCTGGCACATTTTTTGATTTAACTTTTGCCGTGCCGTCAGTGATTTTGGTGGACGGAAGGTAGCAAAATACGTCGTAAGCAAAGTATGTTTTTCCCGCGCATCACGTCTCGACAACTTCTACTTCACAAAAACTTTTAAGAATCACTAAATGCCGAACATCTCGGTTTACTTTTTTTGGAGAAAAAATGAAAACAACCAAGCTCTCCGAATACAGCTGGCAAACAAAAATCCTGTGGTATGCGATGCTTTCCGTGAGCATCGCGGCGCTCGGTTTAGCTTTTTACGAATTGTCTTCCTATTCGGTCTTCCATCTTGTCGTGCTCGCCATTTCAATTGGGGCGGCGGCGCTGTTAAACGAACACCCGATTAAAATTACGGGCAGACAATCGCGCATTTCAGCCGGAGAACTGCTGATTTTTTGGGGAATCATCTGGTTTGGCTTGCCGGGCGGCGTTTTTATCGCAACCGCTTCGGTGATCGCTAAACTGATGAGAAAAGGAAAAGATTTGGTCGGCGATCTATTCAATACGTTTGCCGTCATTGTTTCAGCGCTCGCCGCCGGTTCGGCGTTTTATGTTTTCCTTGAGCACCAAGCCGGATTTTTTGGCGCTTTCGTCGGCGAAAACCCGATTGGCTGGACAAATCTTCTTTTTGCCGCGGGCGTGATGGCGGTTGTTTATTTTGCGGTTAATTCGATTTTCACCGCAGCGTATCTGAAACTTTCGACCGATTATTCAATCGAAGAAATCTGGCAGGATTATCTCGCCTGGCAAGCGGTCGGGCAAAGCGCGTCAATCGTCGGCGCGATGCTGGCGCACTGCACTTTTCTCTTTTTCGGAATCGCGTTCAGCCTCGTTATTTTTCCGATGATCGGCATCGGTCACGTCGCGCACCTGATTCACCAACGCCGTTTAGCGCAGAAAACAAAAGAAATTTTCGAGGCGAGCCGCGTGCATCTGGCAACGGTCGAAGCTTTGGCAACGGCGATTGACGCGCGCGACCAAGTCGGCGCCGGACACGTGCAGCGCACACAGATCTACGCGACGTGCATCGGCGAAAATCTCGGATTATCCGATCTTGAAATTGACGCGCTGCGCACCGGCGCGCTGCTTCACGACATCGGCAAATTAGCCGTTCCCGATAATATTTTGAACAAACCGGGACGCCTTTCGCCCGCCGAATTGGAGAAAATAAAAATTCACTCGATGGTCGGCGCTTCGATTTTGGAAAAAGTCGGATTCAACAGTCCGGTGGTGCCGACGGTTAAATATCACCACGAAAAATGGGACGGAAGCGGTTATCCGGAAGGTTTGCAGGGCAATGAAATTCCGCTGACGGCGCGCATTTTAGCGATTGCCGACACGTACGATTCACTGCGCAGCGCACGCCCGTTTCGCGCCGCCGTCGCGCGTGATGAAGCCCGTCGCTATTTGACGGTTAACGCCGGAACTCATTTTGACCCGAAAATCGTGGACGTTTTTCTGAGAAACCTGCGCCGCTACGAAATGCTCGTCGAAGAACGCGGATTCTCGTATAAAACCGACGGTCAGGAGGAAATCGAAAATCTCCATCAAACCGACAGCGGCGATCAGGATTACGTCGAACAAATCAAACGCGCCAACCGCGAAGTTTTCACGATGTACGAACTGGCGCGAGTTTTCAGCAGTTCGTTAAATTTACAGGAAACGCTGGCGCTGTTCGCCCGCAAAATCGGCGATTTCGTTTCGTTTGATACGTGCGCGATTTACCTGCTCGATGAAAGCGGCAAATACGCGCCGATTGTCTACGCCGAAGGAAAAAATCACATTGCGCTGCGCGGCAAACGGATTAAAGTCGGCGAAGGCGCAACCGGTTATGTTTTGGAAAAAAGACAATCGGTGCAAAACATTAATCCGGCGCTCGATTTCGCGTCGTCCGACGATGCTTTCGTGCAGGAATACACGGCGATGACTTCGCTGCCGCTGATTGCCGGCGAAAAAATAATCGGCGCCGTTTCGATTTATTCGTGCGAGCTGCTCGGTTATCAGGAAGAGCATCTGCGCTTGCTCGAAACGGTTTCGCGCATCGCCGCCGACGCGATTGTTAAATCAATTCAGCACACGGAAACCGAGACGCGCGCGATGACCGATCCGATGACCGGATTGCCGAACGCGCGCTGCCTGCAAATGCATTTTGAAAAAGAAGTTGCGCGGTCGAGTCGTTCGGGCAATACGTTTCAAGTTTTGATGCTCGATCTCGATGGATTCAAAGCGGTTAACGACACGTTCGGGCACAAAGTCGGTGATCTTTTGCTGAAGGGCGTTGCCAAAGCGATGACGGCGCAGCTGCGCGATTATGATTTTCTGGCGCGTTACGCCGGAGACGAATTCGTCGCAATTGTGCCGGAAACTGAGAAAAACGCCGTTCGCGAACTGTGCGAGCGAATCGAAAAAGCCGTGATCGGTTTCAGTTTGCCAGTCGGCGACGGCAGATTCGCGCGCGTCGGAGTCAGTCTCGGCGCGGCGAGTTACCCGCATTCGGGCGCGACTTTCGATCAAGTGATGATTGCCGCCGACAAAGCGATGTACGCAGTCAAAGCCGTGCGCAAACAGAAAGAAAAAGCGAAAGTGGAAAGCCGCGCAGCAGTCAATCAGCTTACCGCCGTCGCTGCGTCAAGCGGGCAAGTTATTAGTAAACCGCAGCCGACTGTGATGCAAAATATGATTCAGGAAATCGGGCACAGCAATTATCCGTTGAACATTGCCGAAGATGCTTTTGTCGTCGAACTTGACGAAAGCCACATCGTTTCTTCGGCGGTAAATTAAGGCGGGAAAGGGAAAGGAACAAGGGACGAGGGAAAAGGGACAAACGAGAGAAAACGAGTTGCGGGAAGTCAGAGTGAAATTTGAAAATCCGTTTTTCCGTTTTCTCTCCTTTCTTCTTTTCCCTTTTTCTCTTTTTTTATTCTTCGTCCCTCGTCCCTTCTCCTAAAAAGCCTGCGAAAATCTGAAATGAATCTGACTGCGGCGCACTTGATAAATCGCGTTCGGCGCGTTGACCTGCGGAATTAAGAAGCGCGGCGGATTGAGCAGATAGCCGTAATCTACGCCGAGTTCGCCGCCAATCGGCGTTTGAACGCGCAAACCGAGACCGACGGTGTGCGTCCACAAAGCGCGCAGGTTGCGGCGGTAAACATCATTTTCGGCGACTTCCGGCGCTTTGAAAATATCGCCGACGCGGCGAAAAACGTTGCCGCCGTCATAAAACGGAACGGCGCGCACGGATTTTGTTACCGGAACGCGCGCTTCTAAATTAACAATCGCGAGCGCATTGCCGCCGAACGGAATCGAGAAAGGATCGAGATAACGCGGATCGCCGTCGCGCGTGCGGAAAATTCCCTGCGGAACAACGACGACGCGCGGACCGGCTGATTCAAATTCAAAACCGCGCAGCGTTGTCGAACCGCCCGCAAAAAATCGCTCGCTGATCGGGAGAATATCTTCCAAATCGGGAAATTGTTCAGAGGAAAAATTATTGCGGCGCGAAAAAACGCTTGCCAGTCCGATGATGCCGCGCGCGGCGAACGTCGTATTCTTGAGCTGCGAAAACGTGCGGTAAAAATTATACGAAGCCTGAAATTTGTGATAGCCGATATTGGCGCCGAGCGCGGGAACTGAAACGTTGTATTCCGCCGTTAAATAATCGCCGCGCGTCGGATCGCCGGAATTATAACGGCACGGTTCGCCCGGTTCGCCGCGCGCGATGATTTCGAGCAGCGTGTATTTGATCGAGCAGTCTTCGCGCGTGTCGCGCACGAAAGTCGCGCCGAAACCGGATGTGCGAATATTGTCGTCCGGCGTCAGCAAATCTTTGATCAAAAGGCTTTCGACCTTGAAAAGCCGCACGTCCTGATAACGGTAACGGACGAATAAAATGCTGCGGCTCGCCTGATTAATCGTTTTGCTCGTTTCCGCCAGCAGCGTAAAGCGATTGATCGTCGGGTCGCCGGTTTCCGTGCCGAACTCGTCAATCGGATTGCCTTCTTCGTCCACGCGCTGCACGATTCCGTCGGTGCCGCGGTCAAAAGTCGAGCGGAAAAATCTGGTGACGGTCGAATCTCTTTGATACTGCGCGCTGAAAGTCAGCGCTGAAAAACGACGAGAGCCGTCGGCATTTGTGCCGTCGTTTAGGAAACGCGGATTGATAAAATCAATCTGCGCGGTTTGCAGTCGTCTGCCGATGCGCAGCCGCGCGCCGCCCTGCTGCAAATTTCCGAACAAATTGAAATGGCGAATATCGAAAAACCCGAACGGTCCGCCGTCGGTCGAATAACCGCCGCCGTAAGTCAAAAGTCGCGGCTGTTCTTCTTCGACGTTGATGATAACGTCAACCAGCCGATTGCCGTCGGAGCGCAAACCGGCAGGCTCGTTTCTAATTTCAACGCGCGTAAAAGCGCTGGTCGCGTAAAGATTTTGCTCGCTGCGGAAAATATCCGTCGCGCGCAGTACGGCGTCCGGGCGCAGATTGATCGCGCGGAGAATCGCTTCGCGTTTCGTCATCTCGTTGCCGTTGATGAGCACGCGGTTGATGTAAACTTTTTTGCCTTCGTTTTCTACTTTATAAACGACTTTGACGCGTTCTTCGGTTGCGGTCGCGGCGTCCGGCATTTCGATCAGCGAGTAATTAACGCGCGCATCGTAAAAACCTTCGTTCGAGTAAAATTCGGCGAGTTTTTTAACGCCGTTGCGCGCGCGGGCGCGGGAAAAATTTTTTCCGATCAAATCGGGAAGCTGCGCTTTTAATGTGTCGGCGGAAAACGACGTGTTGCCTTCGATTTCAATGCCGTCAATCAGCGTGATCGGTCCTTCGCTGACGACGAACGTGATAATCAAATCTTCGCCGTTCGGCGAAACGCCCTGCCGAGCGGAAACCTGCGCGCGGCGATAACCGAGTTCGTTCATCAACGACGCAATCGTGTTGCGGTCGCGCGCGAGAATGTCGGCGCTCGTGTAGCCGCGACCGTAGCCGAACAGCGGAATAAAACCGAGAATATTCGCTTCCTGCGATTCGAGAACGGTTTTTATATCTTCGACGGTCAGCGCATTCGTGCCTTCGATGCGAATAGCGACGAGCTTTAACTGGCGGTTGAGATCAACGTTGTATTTAATATCAACCGTGCGATTCGCCAGTTCCGCGCCGCCGAGCGCCGAACACAAAGATTCGGTTTCATTTTCGACGATGCTCGTTTCTTCGGCGGTAAACTGCGGCGTGACCGAACAAACCGGCGTTACTTCGGCGAAAAAATAACCCTGTTCCTGGTAATAATTTTCCAATCGCCGCTGTCCTTCGATAATCGCGGCGAAATCAACCGAACCTTCGCGCACGACCGGCAAAAGCCTGCGCTGCGTTTTCTCGCCGATTTTCTCGCGTTCGGCGGCGACGTCAACATTGACGGTCGGACCGATTTTGCCGTCGAGCGAAACGGCGATGGAGTTTTTTTCCTGGTCAAAAACCACGCGCGGCTCGGCGAGCTGCGGCGCGAGAAACTTTTCTTCGCGCAGCGCTTCTCTGATTTTTTCCACGTCAGCGGTCAATTTTTCGCGCGCGTACAATTCGCCGGGTTTCAAGCTCAAGTCTTTCAATAATTCGGCGGGCGTCTTAAAACCTTCGATGTTGATGCTGAAACTGTCAACTTTCGCCTGCGCGTTCGGCGTGACGTTGAATGTGACGGCAACTTCGGTTTCGATTCGTTCGGGTTTTTGCGTGTAAGTTACTTCGGCGTTAAAAAATCCGCGCTCGCGCAGATATTCCAAAATCAAATCGGCGTTGTTGCGCAGAGTTTGTTCGCTGACGGCGGCGCCCGGATTCAGCAGATTGACGCGCAGAAGTAATTCGGCTTCGGTGATTTCATCGCCGACCGTGTTGTTGACGTTGATAATGACTTTGTCGGCGCGCGTTTTGCGGCGCACGATAAAGCGCAAATCAACTTGTTCGCCCGCTTCGACGGCTTCGACGCGCGCCGAAACAATATCTTTCGTGTCGTAAAGCGCTTCGAGCGCATCGCGAACTTTGACTGCCGAATACGTTGTGCCGAGTGCCGTGCGCGCGAGCACTTCAAATTCGGCAGCCGACGAAGTGCTGCGGTCGGCACCTTCAAAGGTAATCGTCACTTTTTGAATCGGGCGATTTTCGTATTTACTGCTTTGCGCGAGTGCGCCGCCAACAAAAAATGCTGCGCCGAGACACAGAGAAACGGAGATTTTCGCGAACAAAATCGCTGATTTTTTTGCCCAACCGCTCGATTCACGGTTATTTATTTTTTCTCCGCCCGACTTGTTCATTCTGTTTGAGTAATCTATTTTCAATAAAAATTCGGTTCTTAAAATCTTTCCCGCACTTAAAATCTTTTTCGCAAACGAATCTCAAAACTGAAATTATTATTCGCCTGAGTTACGTTGCTCAGCGACCGCTGTTCGTACTGCGCGACGAACGACAGGCGATTCGACACGCGATATTCGAGCGCCAAGACCTGATTTTGATCCTGCGAAAGATTGGTCGAATAAGTCACCAAAAGATTTTTGTTAATTTGCCTGCCAACCGTCAAACGCGCCGACGCGCCGAGCCGCTGACCGGAAATGATCGGGTCAATTTCAAACACGTTCAAACCGAACAAGCGGTCGGTCGCTTTGCGCGCCGGATTATTAATCAGCGCGTCGGTTAAAATTTCCGCCGCCGTATTAATTCCTGACTGCGCCAGCGTCGGAATGCCCGAAGTCGTGTTTGACAGATTGCCGGTGGTAATCAGCGAAATAACGTCCGCCTGCGGCAGCGCCGGACTCGAACGCACCGTCGCGTTGAGCGATTCGGTGTCGGTCAAATCGCCGACCAAGTTGACGACGACCTGATAACCGCGAATTTCGGCTTCGGCTTGCAGATTGATGTACGGATTAATTCCTCCGCCCGGCGGAAACTCCAAAAATCCGCGCTGCACTTCGTAGCGGTCGTTGCGGAAAAGCACGGTTCCGCTGTTGGCGGAAACGCGCCCGGCAATTTGCGGATCGTCAATATTTCCGGTGACGCGCAGATCAATCGAAGCGGTCAAATCAGCCACATTATTGCGCACGACGAGCGCGTCGCGTCCGACGATGCGAATATCGAGACGCGTTTCGCCCAAAAACGAATCGCCGCTTCCGCCGCCCGACTGCGAAATCGAACCTTGTCGGCGCTGACCGATAATATCGGACAAATCAATGTCTTCGGTGTAAACGCTGCGTTTGGCGGTGATTGCTCCGGCAATATAAGTTTCCAAAAGTCCGTTCGTGCGTCTGCCGGTAATTTCAATTTGCGCGTCGCCGGTCGTGACGAAATCGGGCGGAACCGGCGCGGTAAAATTATCGCCCTGCACGTTGAAGCGAAAAGCGTTGAGCTGCAAGCCTTCGAGCAGCGCGCCGCCCGAAGCCGTGATTCTGCCGCCGCCCAAATATCCGGTTAATTCCTGAATCTGCGCTTGATTGCTCGTAAAAAGCACGCGCCCGTTGATTCGCTGCAAAGTCAAACGCTCGTTGCTGACGAAAACGGCGGCTGACGCGTTGGTGATCGCCGCTGAACCGAGCAGACGCGGACTCGCGCTCGTTCCGCTCAAACGAACTTCGACGTTGGCGATGCCGGAGAAAAATGCGTTTTCCGAAATCGCATTCAAAACGCGGAGATTGACGCTGCCGTCAACCGATAAATTGTTCGTTCCGCCGCCGGTCAGTGCGACCGTTCCCGCAATCGCGACGTTCGTTCCGCCGCCCGCGAATTTCGCGTTTTCGACAATGACTTCGCTCGGCGTAAAACGCACGGCGACCGGTTCGGTCGCGATCAGCGGCGTTTCGTCAATTTGCAGCGCAAGCTGCGTGAATTCTGCCGAGCCGCGCAGACCGGCGGTTGAAAATTCACGCGTGCCTTCGGCATTGAGCGCGCGCAGATTTCCTTCGAGCAAAACTCTGCCGGTGGCGCGACCGCTGATTTCCACTTCGCCCGGCGGACGCGCCAAAGCGATATACGGCGTCAAATCCGTATCATTAAAAACGGTTTCGGCGCGGAACGGCAGATTTTCATTGCCGAAATTGACGTTCGCCGCGATTTCCTGCCGTTGTCCGTTAATCGTCGCGGCGATTCGCGCGTTGAGCTGCTGATTTTCCGTCGTGCCGGAAAATTCGACTTGACCGAGCGCGCGGTCGTCCAGCGTAATATCGCGCCCGACGCCGCTGAAATTGACGTTATAAGTCGAAGGCTGATCGGCTCGTCCGGTAATTTGCGCCGTTAAATCAGCCGTGCCTTTGATATTCGGCAAATCGGCGCCGTTCGGAATAAACGGGCGCAGTCTTTCGAGCAAAACGTCTTTGCCCGTCACATTCAAATCAATCGCCGATGTTTCGGTATTATAATTTCCGGCGGCGCGGACGAACCCGGCGCCGAATTTGGCTTCAAAATTTTCGATGGTCACGAGGTTTCCGGCAAAAGAAGCGCGCGCTTCGAGATTATCAAACGCCTGTCCGTCAATCGTTCCGCCGGTCGAAGTGATATTCGCCTCGCCCTGTAATTGATTCGGAATGCCGCTGATATTAACCGTTCCGGACGTGTCGGCGCGCAGATTGCGAATGTTGGCGGGCAGCTCAAACGGCAGCGCGGCGAGCAGATTGCCGATATTCACGCGGTCGAGTTTCGCCTGCACCGAAGCGTTATTTGTGCCGGTATTCGGCGCGCTGACGTTGAAGGCGAGCGTGCCGCCGTCCGATTCGGTCAGCAGTCCGTTGTTGAGCGCGATTCCGCCGCTCGTCACGGAAACGTCCGTCGCGAGTGAGCCGAGATTTTGCCCGCGCACGCGCAGCGTTTCGAGTGCGGCGCGTCCTTCAATCGCCGGATCGGTCAGATTGCCGGTGATATTTCCGGTAAAACTCAAATTTCCGGCAAGTTCGACTTGCAGCGAATCGAGCTGCGTTTCGAGTTCGGGCGAGAGATTGAGAACGCGCACAATTCGTTCGATTTCAGCGGCGTTCGTTGAATTTAAGGCGACGTTCAAGTTTGAATTGTATCCGTTCAAATCAAATTGTCCGGTTGCCGACAACTGGCTTTCGCCGGTTGTTATCCGCGCCGCGTCAACGTTGAACAATCCGTTGTCGGCGCGAACTTCGACTCTGCCCGAAACGGGAACCAATCCGCGTTCGGCGGTTCCGGCGTTGGCGGCGATGTCGGCACTCGCCGTGCCGGTCGCTCTTTTAAAGTTTGTGCCGGGAAAAGAAAGATTTACTTGTCCGGTCGTTTTTCCTTCGAGCGGCACGACGCGTCCGCCTTGCAGCGCGAGCAATTTTCCTAAATCGAGATCGGTAAATTGGGTGTTGATGTTCGACCGCGCATTGTTTCCGAGCGCAATCGTCGCCGCGCCGGAAAGTCTGCCGTCCATCACATCGGCGGTCAGATTATTCAGCTCGATGCGTTCGCTCGACGCGTTGACCGAAGCGCGCGCCGCGCCGAGATTGATACTGCCTAAAACGCCGCCGCCAAGACTCATATCGGCGCTCGCGCGGTAACGACCGGAAGGTTCGAGCACGAAAACCGGCTGATTGAGCCGCACGTTTTCGAGTTTTCCGCCGCCCGCAATCGCCTCGTTCGTTAATCGCACGTCGCCCGCGTTGATATTGCCGGACGAACCTTCGATTCTACCGCTGCGCACGGTCAGGCGAACGCCCGCGACGTTCAAACTTCCCAAAACCGCCGCATCGGTTTCGAGCCGCGCGACGTTTAAATTGTCCGAGTAAACGCGCGTTTCGTCGCCCGCGATTTGCGCCGTAACGCCGGTCGCCGTCAGCGCGCCGATTGACGCGCCGCTCGCTTCGACCGCGCCGGCTTGCACTTTCTGCGCGTCAATGCGCGTCGTTGCGCCCGAATTGACGCGCACGTTTTGCGCCGACACGTTGCGCAGGCGCGCATCTTCGGTCGTCAAACTTCCGGCGGTCACATTATTGACGCGCGCGGTCGTCGCATCGTTTTGATTGGTGATTTCAACGCCGCCCGCCGTGACGTTCTGCAAATTCACGTCGTCGGTTTTGATTGATGAAGCGCGCAGAGTCGGCGCGAGCACGTAAGTTCGGTTGCCGTTATAAACGATTTTAACCGAGCCGGTGCGCAAATCTTGAGCGGAAATTTCCGGTGAAGTTAAATTGACGGCGCGCACGCTGCCGAGTTCGGCGGAAAGCTGTTTGTCTTTATATTCGGCGACGGCATCGCCGACGTAAAGCCCGCCGATGGTGCCGAGCGGCGATTTCGCGCCAGCCGCTTGAAGCTCGCCGACCCAGCGAAAATCTGTTCCGGTGCCGCGCACATTGCCGACTAACTGCGGGTAATCAATCCGAAAATCTTCAAACGTGAGCAGTTCGGCGACCGCTTTGCCGTTGACTTCGTACATGGAATTCGTGCCTTCGACCGTGGCGGCGACGTTTAAGGCTTTGAGATAAATGTTGGAAGCCGAAAGCGCGTCGGACGTAATCGCGCCGTCAATTTTATACTGCTCGCCCGTTCCCGTCACGGTTCCTTCAAAATTTCCAACTCCGCGCAGCGGCGTGCCGAGCGGTAGAACCGTCGAAGCCTGCGTTAAATCTACGGTCGAAGAAATCCTTAAATCGTACTTGAAATCTTTCCAATCGCTGACGGTTCCGGTTAAAACCGAACTGCCGATTGGCGTGTCGAGTTTGAGTTCGCTGATCTGCGCGCCGTTTTCGTCGGCGATGCCGGTCGCGCGGATGTTGACCGGCTGAATCGCATTGCCGTCGTAAACGACATTGGAATCGGTCGAGGTAAAATCAACTTTGAACTGCATTTGCGCTTCGGCGACATTCGGATTCGTCGGTTCGAGCAGAAGCGTAACGTTGCGCGCGTCGGCGCTGATTTTGCGCTGCACGTCGCCGAAATGAACAGTGCCGTTGCGCAGTTCGACATTGACCGAAGAATATTTAAAGTTGAATCGTCCCGGTTCTTCTTCGACAAGCACGAGCTCGGCAAAATTCGATTTGCCGTTTTCATCAAAATTAACCCACGCTTCCAAGCCGTCAATCACGGTCGAATCAACGTTAATGTCGCGGCTCAATTGCCACGAATATAAATCCTGAACTTTTAAGTTGAGCAGCGCTTTATTAACCGTAAAAAGTTTTTCGCCGGTAACTTTGTTGACGAAAGTCGCATTTTCGAGTTGAAGCTGAAGCGGGTTGACCGTAACGCGAAAAACATCGGCGTTGAAAACGATGCCGATATCCGCCATTTTCTGCACGAATTGGCGTTTGACGTAATCGTCCACGACGCCGTTGCGATAGGAAATCGTAACCAAAATGACGAGCGCAATCGCCAAAAACGCGACGGTTCCGACGGCAATCAAAGCATTGCGCCGCGAAAAAAAACTTTTTCGGCGCGGCGCGGCGGATTCTTCCGCATCGTTTTCCGGCGACTCGATTGCAGCCGTTTCTTCCGGTTCGTTGACGTTTTCTTCGGGCATACTTCCTGCTGGCTCGCTTAGAACTTAGATGAATTGCAATTTACAAACTGACGGTTTCGACGATTTCCAAGTCGAACGCTTCGAGCGCGTTGACGCGCGGCGGATGATTCGACAAAAGCCGGATTTTGCGCACGCCCAAATCGTTGAGAATCTGCGCGCCGATGCCGTAATCGCGAAACTTTCCGTAACCGGTCGCTTCGCGCGCCGTTTGGAAATCCAAATTTTGTTGCTGCATCAACGCGTAAGTTTGAAGTTGATAAATTAAATCCAGATTATGCTCGCGCTGACGTAGATAGAGTATCACTCCTTTGCCTTCGCGCGCTATTTTTTTCAGGGAAGAGTAGATCGCCTGCGACGCTTCGCCGAGTTTCGCGCCGAACATCGCAAACGTAATGTTCTCGGTTTGGACGCGTACCAAAACCGGTTCGGTTGTCTGCGAAAAATCGCCCATCGTCAGCGCGACGTGCGTTTCGCCGTTGATAATATTTTCATAAACGGCGGCGCGAAAATCGCCGTATTCGGTGGGCAAATCCGTTTCGACGACTTTGCGCACCAAAGTTTCTTTGTGAATGCGGTAGCGCACGAGTTCGGCGACGGAAATGATTTTCAAATCGTGCTTTTCGGCGAACAGTTCGAGTTCCGGCATCCGCGCCATCGTGCCGTCGTCGTTCATAATTTCGCAGATGACGGCAGACGGATTGAGTCCGGCGATGCGCGCAATGTCAACGCTCGCTTCGGTTTGACCGATGCGCACGAGCACGCCGCCGCGTTTGGCGCGCAGCGGAAAGACGTGTCCGGGACGCGCTAAATCCGACGCTTTCGAGTTCGGATCAACGGCGGTCAAAATCGTTTTCGCGCGATCAGCCGCCGAAATTCCGGTGGTCACGCCTTCGCGCGCTTCGATGGAAACGGTAAAAGCCGTGCCGAAACCCGAAGTGTTTTCGGCGGTTTGCGGCGCGAGCTGAAGCTCGTCGCAGCGTTCTTCGGTCAGCGGCAGACAAATCAAACCGCGTCCGTGAATCGCCATAAAACTGATGATTTCCGGCGTCACTTTTTCCGCCGCGCACACTAAATCGCCTTCGTTTTCGCGATCTTCGTCGTCAACGATAATAATCATTTTGCCGTTTTTGATATCTTCGACGGCTTCTTCGATGGTGGCTAAAGGCATTTCGATTTTGGATTTTGGATTCTGGATTTACCGGAAAACCTCTTAAATCTTTACACAAAAAGTAGATTCTAGCCGATGCTTTGTAGTTTGGCGAATAAAGCGGCGGGTCATTTACCATTTACCGTTTACCGTTTACCATTTAAAGCGTGTCGTTCGAGCTGAAACTCGCCTTTAAATATTTTCGCGCGCGGCGGCAAAGTCTGGCGCGGTTTACGGCGTTTGTCGCCGTCGCCGGAGTTGCGGCGGGCGTCGCCGCATTGATCGTCGCGCAGGCGCTCGCAAACGGTTTCAGCCGGGAAATGCGCGATAAAATTCTCGCCAATTCAGCGCACATTTCCGTTTACTCCGCTGACGGCGCGGAAATTTCCGACTGGCGCGAAATGTGCGAAATTTTAGCGAAAACGGAAAACGTCGCGGCAATTACGCCGACAACTTATGAAAACGCCGTGCTCAATGCGGCGGGCGCGACCGATTACGTGATTTTGCGTGCCGAAAATCGCGATTACAAAACCGCCGCCGAAAATCGCGTCGAAAC
>SXVE01000397.1 GCA_005790265.1 Acidobacteriota bacterium
AAACCGCCGCCTTCCACGCCGTAATGCGCCGTGATAATTCGCATTACGATTTGAATTAAAAACAGCAAAGTAACGACGGCGAAATATTTGACCGTCGCCTTTTGCGAAGCGGTCAATTCCAAACCGACGAGCGGGTCGGCATACGGCACGTCGTCGTCGGTGTATTCCATTTTTCGGGCGGCGTAAAACCAGACCATCCAGCCGATTGAGGCGAGCAGCAGAATCACCGAAACGCCCGTCCAGACAATCGCGCTGCTCGTCGGAACATTGCCGACGAGCGGTTCGGAAGGAAAATTGCTCGTATAGGAAATCGTGTCGTCGGGACGATTGGCGGCGGAAGCCCACGCCGTCCAGAAGAAAAACGAGTTTAACTGCCTGAGCTTGACCGCATCCGACTGCGCGCCGCGCTGAATCGCGTAGTCTTTATTGCCTTCGCTGAAAATCTGCGAATAATGCTTTAAATTTTCTTCAAACGCGCGGGCGCGAACCGGTTCAATCGTCAATTTATCGTTTCCCGCGTCGTAATTATTTTTCCGCACCGTGTCCTGCAATCTCTGGCGCAAAACGGCTTTCTGCTCGCTGTGCAAACTGTCGTAACTCGCCGCGCCGAACTCCGTGTTCGCCCAATCGTTTAAGATAAAAAGCGACTCGCGGTGCAGATAATCCGCCGTCCAATCGGGCGCGACGTAACTGCCGTGTCCCCAAATCGAGCCGACCTGCATTCCGCCCATCGCCTGCCAGACGTTCTGCCCGTTCATAATTTCTTCCGCCGGAATCAGAACAGTTCCGTCGGTTGAAACAACTTCGCGTGGAATCGGCGGAGCCTGCCGGAAAATTTCCGCGCCGACCCAGCCGAGAATGGCAAACGAAAAAATAAAAACCGCGATTAAAATCAGCCAGAGTTTTTTCATAAAATTTTCTCCGATAAATTTGTTTGAATCTTAATTTCTAAAATGTTTTTCAATAATGGTCGCGGACGGCTTCCCAGAGCTGATCATGCTGATTTTTCATCCGGCTCCACATTTTGCCCGTTTTCAAACCGTATAAAGTTTCGTCCCACACGCCGTAATGCAGAAAAATCGAATCGTCGCCGCCTTCGTCAATGACGGCGGCGATGTCGTGGTAATAAAACTTCGACGGCAGCGCGCCGCCCAATTCGGCGGCAAGATTTTCGGCGGCGACTTGCGCCTGACGCACCGCCATAAACGCGAGCTTCGGACCGGGAAAAGCGGCGATGTCGCCGACCGCGTAAGTTTTATCCAAATTTTGAACGCGCATAAAATTATCAGTCTCGATAAAATCCAGTTCGTCCGTAAAACTCGTTTCGCCGAGCATTGACTGCCCGCGAAACGGCGGCAGAAGCATCAGCAAATCGTATTCGATTGATTGGTCATCAACGGAAATAATTTGATTTTGCCCAACTTCCCTGACGGCGAAATCAAGTGTCGTTTCGATTTTGTATTTAGCGAAAACCTTTTCCAATTTTTTATGAATCGCCGCGCCGCCGAACGCTTTTTCGATTGTTTCGGGAAAGACGACGCGAATCGAAACTTCTCTTTTCTCGATTTCTTCGGCGAATTTTTTCGCCAGCGCGAACGCCGTTTCGCAAACCGGAACGGGCAAAAATGCCTGCGGCGACAAACCGACAACGATTTTTCCGCGTTTAAAATCATTGACCGCCGCGCCGAATTTGTGCGCCGCCTTGATGCCGAGCAAATGATGCGCGTGTTCAAAAAAACCGCCGACTTTCTCGGTCGCCAGCCTTCTGCCCATCGCAATCACGAGATAATCGTAGGAAACGTCGCCGTCGAAATCGTCGCCCGCGATGCGCGCCCGTTTGAGATCGGCATTGATTTTTATCACTTCGCCCCGCACGAATCGCACGTTCAATTCGTTCAGCTTTTCGCGCAGATCGAAAGTGATTTCGTCCGCCGCGCAGTCGCCGAACGCGAGCCGGACGAGCGCGGGATAAAACGTAAAAACCTCTTTCGGCGAAACGAGCGTGATGCGGTGTTTGCCGTTTCGTTCGCCGAGCAGACTGACCAATCGTTCAGCCGTCATCAAACCGCCGAAACCGCCGCCTAAAATTAAAATATTTGCCATTTTATTCGCCTGTATTTCTGACAACCAAAACCGAACACCGGGCGTGCTGGACGACGTAGCCGGAAACCGAACCGAGCATCATTCGTTCAAAAAATCCGTAGCCGTGCGAGCCGATGACGATCAAATCCGCTTGAAAACTTTTCGCTTCTTCGATGATTTCCTGTTTCGGATTGCCCGCGACGACCGCCGTTTCGACGGCGAGATTCGCGTCGGTAAAATTTTCGATTATCATCTTTTCGGCGCGCTCGATTGTTTCCTTCGCCTGCGCGGTCAAAGCCGCCTTTGTTTCCGCGTAGTATGGCGCGGAAATGCCGAACGGCTCAGCCGCCATCGGCGCGGGCGGTTCGATTACCGAAATTATTCTGACCGCCGAATTTTTACCGCCGGCAAATAATTGACAGCATTTTTCGATTGCCGCGTCGCTGTATTTTGAACCGTCGGCGGCGATTAAAATTTTCATAATCTTTATTTTCCAAAGCTCAAATTTTCTTCACAATATTTGCGGCGTGCGTTTTAACGAATCGTCCTTGCGCCGTTGATGATATACGCCGAATATAATCGCCAAATAAAAGCGCGGCGGTGACTTAAATCACCGAAGGCGAAATAATTTTTAATGTATGATTGACCGATATGAAACTGCGGATTCGGGGAAATTTCGTGCGGCTGCGTTTGACGCAGAGCGAAGTGGCGCGTTTGGCGGAAACAGGTGCGGTCGAGGAAACCGTCGAGTTCGGTTTGAGACCGGAACAGCGATTCGTTTACGCGCTCGAAAAGGCGGCGGGCGCGGAGACGGTTCGGGCGGATTTCGACGGCGGAAGTTTGCGCGTTTGGATACCCGAAGCGGAAGCCGAAAAATGGACGAGTTCAAATCAAGTCGGCATCGAAGCCCGGCAACCGCTCGGCGGCGAGAAAGAGTTGCAGATTTTAATCGAAAAGGATTTCGCCTGTTTGGCGGAGCGACCGGGCGAAGACGAATCGGACGCTTTTCCTAATCCGTCCGAAGGCACGGCGTGTTAGCCGCGCTTTGCTGTGAAAATAAATTTCTTTTTGAAATGCGAAAAAGGGCGATGCGGTGATTTAAGTCACAGACCGCGACAGCCCGCGAAATTGATTATCAATTCACGCAGGCGAATTTAGGCGCGGGCGAATCGGCTAAACTTTATTAAAAAGTCGTGTATTTATCGGGCTAACAATAAGTTTTATTGTATGTTATAAGGGTGTTCGGTAAAGCATTCCCGCCAATTTGGATTCGGTCTTTAATTTTCTATGGCAATCGCGGCGCAAAAATATCATCCGGTAAAAGTCAGCTACGCGCATCCGACGCTCATCGGCATCGTCGCGTCCGCCGTTTTAACCGCGCTCGTCATCGTCGGCTCGCGCAATCTCGAACATTTCGATTCCGCGCTTTTCGGCTACACAATCGCGTCGGTCGTCGCGTTCGGGGCAATCGCTTTTCGCTACGCGATCTGGCTTCAGCGACCGGCGACGCGCACTTATTTCCGGCGCGGTTTGCAGCTTTTCTTTCAGCGCAAAAAATTCGCGGCAAACGCGGGCAATGCGGCGACGACCGCGGCGACTAATCTCGTCGCGCAAAGATTTATTTTCAAACGCGGCACGATGCGCTGGCTGATGCATTTTCTGATTATGTGGGGCTGCATTATCGCCGCCGCCATTACGTTTCCGCTGGTTTTCGGCTGGGTGCATTTTGAACTCGAAGGCGATTTGGGTTATCGCGCGTATTTGTTCGGCTTTCCGCTGTCGGTGATGCAGGGACGCGACGTTTTCGCGTGGATTGTTTTTCACGGGCTGGATTTTTCCGCCGTGATGGTGATTGCCGGCTGCGCGATTGCGATTCATCGCCGTTTGAAAGACCGAGGCGCGATTGCGCTGCAAAGTTTTCTGCTCGATTTCACGCCGCATCTGCTCCTTATTGCAATTTCGGTTTCCGGTTTGATGCTGACGGCTTCGAGCCTCTGGTTTGCGGGTTATATGTATTCTTTCGTCGCGCTCGTGCATCAGGCGACGGTGATTATGACTTTGTTCTTTCTGCCGTTCGGCAAACTTTTTCACATCGTCCAGCGTCCGGCTTCAATCGGTGTCGAGCTTTATCAAAAACGTTCGCAGGAAATGCCGCAAGCCGTCTGCCCGCGCTGCCGAACCGAATTTGCCGGGCAGATGTGGATTGACGATTTGAAAAAAGTGGTCGGCGATTTGGGCTTCGATTATCGAATGGAAAACGGAAATACTTTGCAGGATTACTGCCCGCGCTGCAAACGCATCGTGCGCGGGCTTTCTTACGCGAATTTACCGCAGGCGCAAGAAAAAGTTTTTGTCGGCGGCAGAGCCGATGAAAAATAGTTTATGTTTCTGGCGAGAGCATTGGCGGTTTGGCTTTTGATTATTTTTGTTGAGAGCGTTCACGGCACGCTGCGGCAGATGTTTCTTGCGCCGCTGGTCGGCGATTTTCCGGCGCGCCGCATCGCGGTTTTCGTCGGAATCGCTTTGATTTTTGCGATAACGTATTTTACGGTTCGATGGATAAACGCGCCGTCCGCGAAATCGCTGTTCGCCGTCGGTTTGACGTGGACAATTTTGACATTGCTGTTCGAGTTCGGTTTGGGAGTTTTTGTTTTGAAATATTCTTGGAATCGAATGTTTGAAGATTACGATTTATCGCGCGGCGGATTGATGGGATTCGGCTTGATATTTATGATTTTCGCGCCGTATCTCGCGGCAAAAACGCGCGGATTGAAAGTTTAATTTATGTCGAAAGTCGAAAATTTAGAAAACATTATCGAGCGATTCGGTCCTCACCTCCACGACGCGCCAATCGGCGGCTGGGCTGCCGACCGCGTGATTGACAAAATCGTGCCGACGCACTGCCCGTATTGCGCCGTTCAATGCGGAATGAATCTGCTGGTCGAAAAAGGCAGTCTCGTCGGCTTCGAGCCGCGCTACGATTTTCCCGTCAACGAAGGTCGCCTCTGTCCGAAAGGCGTAACGGCTTATCTGCAAACGCATCACCCCGACAGACTTTTGTATCCGCTGATTAAACGCAGCGGAAATTTTGAACGCGCGTCGTGGGACGAAGCGTTAAATTTAATCGTCTCGAAATTTCAGGGGATTCAACAGAAATACGGCAAAGACGCGATTGGAATTTATTCGGGTTCGTCCTTGACGACCGAGAAAACTTATTTAATGGGCAAGTTCGCCCGCGCCGGTTTAGGCACAAGATACATTGATTATAACGGCAGACTTTGTATGGTTTCCGCCGCCGCCGGAAACAACAAAGCGTTCGGCATTGACCGCGCCGCGAATCCGTGGGACGACATTCCGCTCGCCGAAGTTTTAGTTATCGCGGGCGCAAACTGCGCGGAAACTTTTCCGGTTTTAAATAAATTTTTGTGGCAGCAGCGAGACAACGGCGGCACGTGGATTGTCATTGACCCGCGCGAAACGGCGACGGCTCGGCAGGGCGATTTGCATCTTCAATTAAAACCCGGAACTGACGTGGCAATCGCCAACGGAATGTTAAATGTTATTGTCCGCGAAAATTTGATTGACGCAGAATTTATTAAAAACAGCACGAACGATTGGGAAGCGACGCGCGCCGTGATTGAAAAATACACGCCCGACATTGCCGCGCAAATCTCCGGCGTTCCGGCGGAAAAAATCGTGCAAGCCGCACTTCTTTACGGACGAGCGAAAACCGGAATGATTATGCACGCCAGAGGAATTGAGCATCACACGAACGGCGTGAACAACGTGCTTTCTTACATCAACATCGTTCTCGCCACGGGCAAAATCGGCGCACCGGGCAAAGGTTACGGCACAATCACCGGACAGGGCAACGGGCAGGGCGGGCGCGAACACGGGCAGAAAGCCGACCAGCTTCCCGGTCAGCGTTCGATGAACAACCCGGAACACCGCAAATACGTCTGCTCGGTTTGGGGCTTGCCCGAAGAAGAACTGCCCAAAGCCGGAGTTTCCGTCGTCGAGATGTTTCAAAAAATGCGCGAAGGCGAAATCAAAGGTTTTCTCTCGCTCTGCAACAACGGAATGGTCAGCTTGCCCGACACGAATAAAATTCGACAGTCGCTCGAAGGCTTGGAGTTTAACGTCAACATAGACTTTTTTATGAGCGAAGCCTCGCGCTACGCCGACGTTGTTCTGCCCGGCACGACCTGGGCGGAAGACGAAGGCGTAACGGCAAATTCGGAGGCGCGAGTGGTGAAAATCAACAAAGCCGTCGAGCCGCCGGGCGAAGCGAAAACCGATTGGTGGATTATCTGCGAAATCGGCAAGCGTTTGGGACGCGGAAAGTATTTTAATTTTAACAGCCCGCGCGAAATCTTCGACGAATTAAGAGTAGCCTCGAAAGGCGGAAACGCCGATTATTACGGCATCACTTACGAAAAAATCGAGAAACAAAACGGAGTTTTCTGGATGTGTCCGACGCTCGAACATCCCGGCACGCCGCGCCTGTTTGAAGACAAGAAATTTTTTCACGCGGATAAACGAGCCAAGTTTCACCCGATTGAATACAATCCTCCTGCGGAAGTTCCCGACGCGGAATATCCGCTCGCGCTGACGACGGGACGAGTTGTTTATCAATATCTGTCGGGCAATCAAACGCGCCGAATCGGCTTTCTCGTCGAGCAGTGTCCCGAACCGTATGTCGAGATTCACCCGGAAACCGCCCAAAAATTAAAAATCAACGACGGCGAGCGCGTCAAAGTCGTTTCGCGGCGCGGCGAAGGCGTTTTTCCGGCGTTGATCGTCCGCACGATTCGCCCCGACACGATTTTTATTCCGTATCACTGGGGCGAAAATCTGGCGGCGAATCAACTGACAAATCCCGCGCTCGACCCCGTATCGAAAATTCCCGAATACAAAGCGTGCGCCGCCCGAATCGAAAAAATTCATTCGCGCGAACTGCCGATTTTGGGCAAAAACAGAAAAGGCACAAGTTTGAGCGAAACGCGGCGCGGGAAATAGGAAACTGTCCCACAGAGACACAGAGAACACGGAGATTTTTTCAGAAAATGAAACCACAGATGAACGCAGATAAACACAGATTATTTTTAATTTTTCTCTGTGTCCTCCGTGCCTCTGTGGTGAAAAAATAAAATTATGCAGGAAACAATGTTCATAGACCCGCAGCGGTGCATCGGTTGTCGCTCGTGTGTGGCGGCTTGTCGGGAATGCTCGACGCACAAAGGTTACTCGATGATTTTCGTTGACCACATTGACCGCGCGGAAACGACGGCGACGATGCCGACCCTCTGTATGCACTGCACCGAGCCGACGTGCGCGCTCGTCTGTCCGGCGGACGCGATAAAAATGAACGAGGACGGCGTGGTGATGTCCGCGCTGAAACCGCGCTGTCTCGATTGCCGCAACTGCGTCAACGCCTGTCCTTTTGGAGTTCCGAAATACAATACGGCGATGCACCTGCAAATGAAATGCGATATGTGCTACGACCGCACTTCGGAAGGCTTGAAACCGATGTGCGCGAGCGTGTGTCCGACCGGCGCGATTTCGTTCGGCAAATACGAGCAAATCGTTCCTTTGCGGCGAACGAAGCCGGTCAACGCGCACGTTTTCGGCAACCAGCACGTCGAGACGAAAGTTTATCTGATGCTGCCGACCGACGCGGACGAAGTGCGAGTTGACGGCTGCGGAGTTTTTGAAGGAAAGGTTCTGGTTGACGCGCAAGCGACCGCCACTGAAGAATCATGGATTGACACGCAAGTGGAAGAATCTGACAAGAGCAACGAATTCTAAACAGTCAACAGTTATCAGTTACCCATAAAGTCAAGAACTGATAACTGATAACTGATAACTGATAACTGAAGAAAATGAGTTCAAATTTATCAAAAACAATCAAAGATGTTTTAGCCGTTGACCGAACGTTGGCGAATAATGAAATTTCCGACGAGCGCGATGTTCGCACTGCAACCGCGCCGCACCAGAAGGAATTTCCATATGAGCGCGACGAGGAAGGGCAAGTGACTCGCCGTGAGTTTTGCAATTTTCTCTTTTTAACGTCCAGCGCGCTTCTCGTCGGCGCAGTCGGGTTTGCCGGAAAGTCGGTTTATGACGCGCAATTCGAGCAGGTTTATCCGCAAACGCAAATCGCGGGCGCGAGTGAATTACAGCCGGGCGCGGCTTTGAATTTTCATTACCCGCGCGAGGAGGACACAGCGATTTTGATTCGTGACAAAGACGGCAGCTATTACGCTTACGGGCAGAAGTGCACG
>SXVE01000398.1 GCA_005790265.1 Acidobacteriota bacterium
AACCCACGGTACCCGTTAGGGCACAACAATTTTCGAGACTGTCCAATTCAACCACTCTTGCACCTCTCCGCAAATTATCAAATCGGTTTCAGCGGCAAACAAAAAATGATTTCAAGTCCGGTTGAAACTTGAAACTTCGCGTTTGCGGCGCGCTCTTTTCTGCCGAAAAAAATTCTGCATCAGCGAGCGGCACTCGGCGGCTAAAACGCCAGATTCGATTTCTATTTTATGATTCAAAGAACTGCTGTCGCAAATCCGAAAATGCGTTTCGACGGCACCGAAGCGTTCGTCGTGTGCGCCGTAAACAAGGCGTTTGATGCGCGCGTTGACAAGTGCGCCGGCGCACATCGCGCACGGTTCAATCGTCGTGTAAACGGTCGCGCCGGACAAGCGATAATTGCCGATTAGCTGCGCCGCTCGGCGCAAAACCAAAATTTCGGCGTGCGCGGTCGGATCGCTGTCAATAATCGTTCGGTTTCCCGCCGCCGCCAAAATTTCGCCAGATTCGTTTGTCAAAATCGCGCCGATTGGAACTTCCTCCAATTCGCCCGCTTTGATGGCGGCGTGAATTGCCTCGCGCATCAGAAATTCGTCACGTTCGGTCATAAAAAGCATTTTAGCCGAAACGACAGACAAACAAGAAATATAAATTTCCGCAGCAAAACTGTCAAGCGCAATGAGAATTTATTGATCCGGATATTTCTGCGGAAAAAATCGAAATAATATTAAATTGAAAGTTTGCTTCTCGTTTTGATACGGCGGCGCAATAAGGGAAACTGGCAGCAAGTATTAATCTTTCTTGCATCTTACGGGCGAAAACGTTAAATTTTAATCGAGCGCGGGACAAGTCAAAAATCAAAAAACTTTCCGCTTTTTGTTCGCCTAGCACGTTATGAAAAACGAAGCGCGGCAGGAAAATCACTCTGCCGACGAAGAAATTCACGCAACTAATGCGCCGCCTTCCTTTAAAGCCTTTGCCGATGAAGTGCGCGCCCGCACTCAAAAACCGAAAAACAATCCGGTTGCTATTCCGCAAAAACTTACGCCGTCCGAATTTAACACGGCGATGGTGCATTTCTATCGCGGCGAAGTGCAGCGCTCGAACGTCTGGCGCAACCGGCTCGACGCGACGACCAATTGGGCGGTAATCACTGCCGGCGCGACGCTTTCTTTCGTGTTCAGCTCGGCGGACAATCCGCATTTCGCCATTCCGATCAATTCGATTCTCGTCGCGATTTTTCTGTTTATGGAAGCGCGCCGCTATCGTTACTACGAAGTTTGGGCAAACCGCGTGCGCATTCTGGAAACCGGTTATTTCGCGCCGATGCTTTCGCACCGCACGATTCCGCCGGACAAGGAATGGGCGGATCACATTTCGGCGGATTTGATTTCGCCGCATTTTACGATCAGCGAATGGGAAGCGGTCGGGCGTCGTCTGCGGGCAAATTATTTGTGGATTTTCGTTTTGCTCGCGCTTTCGTGGACGCTCAAAATTTATATTCATCCGTTTCCGATTCCGGCGACGACCGCCGAAGATAAAATCAAATTCTGGGAAATTCTCAGCTTGCGCGCGCAGGTCGGACTCGCTCCCGGTTGGCTCGTCATTACGATGGGAATGATGTTCAACGCCGCCATTTTTTTCGTCGCTTTCGGCACGCTCAAACTGCGCGATTCGTCGAGCGAAGTGTTGCCGCTCGAAGATTTTGAATGGCATCCGCTCAAACAGGTTTCCGATTGGGCGGGCAGCAGTATTAAACGCAGCACGACGATTCGCCGCTCGAAAAAAGCTCGGCAGCGCATTCGCTCGATTCACAAAACCGAAGCCGATTAAAAAATTTTGTCGGCAAATTGGCGCGTTTTGTTGGCGGCGCGCGATTTTGAAACTTGGTTCTTTGTCTGTTATTTTTTGCTATGGAAATTCGGTCGGTAAAAAATAATCAGAAGTAATATTCAGTAAAAAAAAGGAGAGAAAAAATTATGGCAGATTTGGATGATCGCGGTAGAGCGCTCGAAAACGAGTATTTTCGGCGCAAAGAACAGGAATTAATTGAAAAAATGAAATCGCGAATCGGCGCGGACGGCTCGCGCAGCACCGAAATGAAATGTCCGAAGTGCGACGGCACGCTGCACGAAACCGTTTACGAAAATATTAAAATTGACGTGTGCGACGGCTGTCACGGCGTGTGGCTCGATTCGGGCGAACTGGCGCAAATCGCGCATCACGACGAAAATAAAGGCGGCTGGCTTGATAAATATTTCGGTTAAGCTCAATCAACACAGAATATTAAAATAAAAAGACGAATGAAAAAATATTTACAAACGTCGAAATTTTCAGTCGTTTGTTTCGCACTGCTGACGATTTTTTCGGCTTTGGCGAGTCAGGCGCAAACAGCAACTCCAAAAACGCAACCGGTGACTGCTGTCACCACTGCTTTTGTTCGAGACGAAAAACTCGATAGCAAATTGATGGCGCGACAAATGCCGTACAATTTGATTGTGCCAGCCGATTATGATTCGTCAATCAATAAAACAAAACGTTTTCCAGTCGTTTATCTGCTGCATGGGTTGACCGGACATTATGATAATTGGGCGAGCAGAACGAAACTCACTGAATTATCGGCGAAATATCAATATATTTTCGTAATGCCCGAAGGCAACAACGGCTGGTATTCCGACAGCGCGACCGTGCCGAACGACAAATATGAAAGCTACATCGTGCGCGAATTGATTCCGGAAATTGACCGCAAATACCGCACGCTCGCCGACCGCAATCATCGCGTCATCGCCGGACTTTCGATGGGCGGTTACGGTTCTTTGAAATTCGGCTTGAAGTATCCGGAAATGTTCGCGCTCGTCGGCAGTTTTAGCGGCGCGCTGCAAGCGGCTTCGTTCACCGACAAAATGCTCGGCAACGGCTGGAAAGCGCTGACCGATTCGATTATGAGCGTTTACGCGGCGGAAGATTCGGCGACGCGCAGAGAAAATGACATTTACAAACTGACGCGCGAAATGAGCGCTGAAAAAATGAAAACTCTGCCGTTTATGTATTTCGATTGCGGAACCGAAGACGGTTTGATTGCGAGCAATCGCGAATTCGCCGCGCTTTTGCTCGAAAAGAAAATCCCGCACGAATTTCGCCAACTTCCCGGCAAACACGATTGGATCTTCTGGAATTCGCAAATCAAGGAATTTCTCGAATTAACCGAAAGCCGTCTCGGACAAACGGCGGCAAAAGTTAATTAAACGGCTCGTCTCCGTCAATGGAGGCGAGACGAATGAAAATTGGAAAATTGCTGTTGTTAATCTTTTCGATAGCCGCATTCGGCACGGCGAGTTTTGCGCAAAGCAAAACAGTAATCAATAACGTAAAAGCGAAAAATATGCTGCTCGGTCGGCATCTTTTGTCGCTGCAATGGATCAGCTGGGATCGTTTCGGCGCGGCGAATGTGACGAACAAAGGCGGCGTTTTTTACTTGAAAGGCGAACAACGAAAGGGAAGCGATTTCGTCAAAATTGACGGCGCGATTACTTCGATTGACGCGGACAATTTTAAGTTCAACGGCACGATCACGACGAAAATAAGTCATATCGCGGGCGGCGCCGCGTGCGAGCGAACCGGCGAAATGACGTTTGTCATTACCGGCAAACGCAAATACTGGCGATTGCAGGAAATGCAGAATCCGTGCGACGACGTGGTTGATTACGTTGACGTTTATTTTCGGTAATTTTTTATCAACTTATTTTCGATAGTTTGTTATCAACTGCAAAAAGACGCGAAAATTTAAGAGAAAATCTTTTATAATTTTTCTTTTTATTTTTCGCGTCTTTTCGCGTGTTTCGCGGTCAAGTTTTTCTTTAATCGGCTTTTCTCGTCGCGCCGCGTTTGTGGTTAAATAATCACTTATGCTTAATTTCGCAATGGAAACGGCGCGCGAAGCCGGACAAATTTTGCTCGAAAAATTCGGTCGCAAAATCAACATTTCGCTCAAAGGCGACATCAATCTCGTAACCGAAGCCGATCTCGCGTCGGAAAAATTAATCATCGAACGAATTCGTTCTTATTACCCGAAACATTCGATTTTAGCCGAAGAATCCGGCGAATCTTCGGCGGTCGTTGACGGCGACAAACGCTGGAAATGGATTGTTGATCCGCTCGACGGTACGACGAATTATGCGCACGGTTATCCGTGTTTCGCCGTGACTTTGGCGCTCGAACACGACGGCGAAATCGTCGTCGGCGTTACTTTCGATCCGACGCGCAACGAAATGTTTTCCGCCGAAAAAGGAAGCGGCGCGCATTTGAACAATCGTCAGATTCGCGTTTCCGAAACCGAAAAGCTCGCCGATTCGCTGGTCGTCACCGGATTTCCGTACAATTTCAAAGGCAAGGAAGATTTCGCCAAACATTTGAACGAGTTTTTAATTCGTTCGCGCGGCGTGCGGCGCGACGGTTCGGCAGCGATTGATATGGCTTACGTCGCGTGCGGACGTTTCGACGGTTTCTGGGAAGAAGGCTTGAATCCGTGGGATGTCGCGGCGGGAAAACTGCTGATCGAAGAAGCGGGCGGCAAACTTTCGTATTATGACGGTTCGCCGTTCAGCATCTACACGCCGCCGATTTGCGGCTCAAACTCGCTGATACACGACGAAATGCTCAAAGTTTTAGTCTGAAATTTCCGTGTCTCGAACCAAACAAAATTACGCTGAGCGGTTTCCCCGAACGCTTTTTTCGGGCGATTGTTTACCGCCGCTTAAACTCTCGCTGAAGCGGTAAAAATATTTGCCGCTTTTGACATTTTTCCGCTTGTGTTAATCTTGTCGTTTAATAATGCTCGTAACAAATAAATAACTTTAAATATGTCTTGGTTTAGCCGAAAAAAGCCGAAAATCGAAGAACAGGTCAACGACGAAGAACGAAAAGTAAAAACCGAAGGAATTTTCGTAAAATGTCCCGAATGCGACAACGCGCTTTATCGCCGCGAGCTGCGCGAATCGCTTCAGGTTTGCACGCATTGCGATTATCATTTTCGGCTTCCGGCGCGCGAACGGCTCGACACGCTTTTTGACAACGGCGATTATGAAAAGCTCGACGAGGAAATAACGAGTAGCGATCCGCTCGGGTTTGTTGACACAAAACCTTACATCGAGCGCATCGAATCCGCGAAAAAAGCGTCGGGTTTGCCCGAAGCGATTGTCTCGGGAACCGGTAAAGTCGGCGGACATTTGGTTTATGCGGGCGCGATGGATATGTCGTTTATCGGCGGTTCGATGGGTTCGGCGGTCGGCGAGAAAATCACGCGGCTTATCGAAAGAGCACTCGAAACAAACGGCGCGGTCGTTATCTTTTCGGCTTCGGGCGGCGCGCGAATGCAGGAAGGAACGTTTAGCTTAATGCAGATGGCGAAAATTTCCGCCGCGCTCGCCCAACTTCACGAAGCGCGTCTGCCGTTTATTTCCGTGTTGACCGATCCGACGACCGGCGGCGTCACCGCGAGT
>SXVE01000399.1 GCA_005790265.1 Acidobacteriota bacterium
GTCGCGCTTTGTTAGAAGCCGACGTAAATTATAAAGTCGCGCGCGATTTCGTTGATTCTATTCGCGCGAAGGCGGAAGGACAAGAAGTTTGGCAGGATTTGAAGCCGCACGAACAAGTCGTCAAAATCGTTTACGACGAACTCGTCGAACTGATGGGCGGCGCGTCGTCGCGGCTCGTTTTTACGAAGCAGATTCCGAACGTCGTGATGGTCGTGGGGCTGCAAGGTTCGGGTAAGACGACTTCGACCGGAAAAATTTCGCGCTGGTTGAAGGACAATCAGGAAAGAAAGCCTTTGCTCGTTTCGGTTGACGTTTATCGTCCGGCGGCGCGCGAACAGCTTCGCGTGGTCGGCGGCGCGGTCGGCGTTCAGGTTTATCAGGACAAAGAAACGAACGATCCGATGACGCTCGTGCGCGGCGCAATGCGTTACGCGCAGGAAACCGGATTCGACACGTTGATGATTGACACGGCGGGTCGTCTGCACATTGACGATCAGTTGATGGTCGAGCTCGAACAAATCAAATCCGAAACGCGTCCGATGGAAGTTTTGTTTGTCGCTGATGCGATGACCGGACAAGACGCGGTTCGTTCGGCGGAAGAATTTCATCGCCGCGTCGGAATCACCGGCGTCATTCTGACGAAAATGGATGGCGACGCGCGCGGCGGCGCGGCTTTGTCCATTAAACAAGTGATCGGTCAGCCGGTCAAATTCGTCGGCGTCGGCGAAAAATACGACGCGATTGAGCCGTTTTATCCTGACAGAATTGCACAGAGAATTTTAGGAATGGGCGACGTTTTATCGCTCATCGAAGAAGTTCAAGGCAAAATCAGCGAAGACGAAGCGCAGAAACAGCTCGAAAAAATGACGAGCAATCAGTTTACGCTTGAAGATTTTCGCAATCAGCTCGGACAATTCAAAAAGCTCGGCTCGATGTCGAAGCTGATGAAAATGCTGCCCGAACAAATGACCGGCGGCATGCAAATCACCGATGAACAATCGTTGCTCGTCGAAGCGCAGATGAAGCGCACCGAAGCGATTATTGATTCGATGACCAAAGCCGAACGGCAAAATCATAAAATCATTGATGCGAGCCGCAAAACGCGTATTGCCAGCGGTTCGGGAATGACGATTTCCGACGTCAACGGTTTGCTTCGTCAATACGAGCAGATGAAGAAAATGATGCAGCAGATGAATCGCGGCGGACTTTTCTCAAAACTCGCCGGCAAAGCGATGGGCGGAATGGGCGGCGGACTCGGCGGACTTTTGGGCGGCGGAATAGGCGGCTTAGGCGGAATGTTCGGCAGCGGCAACGATGGCGGCGCGGAAGATTTTGATAATAATTACGACGAAGCGCGAGATTCTTTGTCGAAAAAATTGAAGAAAAAGAAAAGACACAAAAAGAGGAAATAGGAACGAGGAACGAGTGATTGAGGAAAAAGCGGAAGCTGTTCCCTATCGCTTGTTCCTTGTTCTTCAGCACTAAAAATATGTTAGCAATCAGTTTAATGAGAATGGGCGCGAAGGGAAAACCTTTTTACCGCCTCGTGGTCAAAGAAAAACGCAGCAAACGCGACGGCAAATACATCGAAAACGTCGGCACCTACAATCCGATGATGAATCCGGCGGAAATCAATTTGAAACACGACCGTGTTCAATATTGGCTTTCAGTCGGCGCGCAGCCGACTGAAACGGTTGCAAGCTTGATTAAAAACAATCCGGCACAAGCGGAAACTGCGGCGGCAGAATAGTTTTTTGTCGTGAAAAGCGTGAGCTGCAAATGTCTTCGCGCTTTTTGATTTTTGTTCGCCGCGTCATAAAAATGAAAGAAGCAATCGAAAAAATCGTCAAGTCGCTCGTCGGCAATGCCGATGCGGTCGAGGTGTCGGAAAATTCCGACGGACGCTCGACCGTTTTTCGCGTGCGCGTCGGCGAAGGCGATATGGGCAGAATCATCGGGCGCGAAGGGCGCACGGTCAAAGCGATTCGTAGTCTGCTTTTTTACGCCGGACAAAAACACGGAAAACGATTCACGCTCGACATCGTTGAATAGTTAGCAGGAAGTTATAAAGTTTACAGAAAGTACCAGAAAGTTTAGAGAAATGAAGGATTAACCGCTTTTTACTTTCTGAAACTACCTGCAACTCTGCAATTTCCCGCCAACTTTTGTTATGGAAGATTTAGTCGCCATCGCTAAAATTACTAAAACGCGCGGGCTGCGCGGCGAAGTTGTTGCCGATGTGCTGACGGATTTCCCCGAGCGATTCGATGACTTAGAGCGAGTTTACGCACTAGGCGGTACGACTGAAATCTCAGAATTGACGCTTGAAAAGTTTTGGTTTCAAAAAGACCGCATCATTCTGAAATTTGCCGGCTACGATTCGGTCGAACAAGCGGAAACTCTGCGCGATTGCGAAATTTGTATTCCCGAAACCGAAGCGGTCGCGCTTGAATCAGACGAGTATTTCGATTGGCAGCTTGAAGATTGTGCGGTTGAAACCGTCGAAGGCGAGCGCATCGGACGCGTCAAAGAAATTATGCGCACGGGCGGAACGGAGATTCTAGTCGTGGAAAATGACGAAAAAGAATATTTGATCCCGTTCGCCGAAGCGATCTGCATCGAAGTTGACGTTGAAAACAAATTGATTCGAGTTGACGCGCCCGAAGGCTTGCTTGAATTTTAGACGTTCGGATTTTAGATTTTGTGATATTTCTCGAATCCAAAATTCAAATCTAAAATCCAAAATGCGTATTGATGTTTTAACAATTTTTCCCGAATTTTTTCGCGAGGTCTTTGATTTTGGAATAATCCGTCGCGCGCGTTTGGCGGAAATCGTCGAAATCAACGTTCACGACATTCGCGAGTACACGACCGATAAACATCGAATGACTGATGACCGACCGTTTGGCGGCGGCGACGGAATGGTTTTGAAGGCGGAACCGATTTTTAACGCGATTGAAAATCTGCTCGGGACGAGCGCCAAGGAAAGTTACCCGCCGCGCACGCGCGTTGTTTTATTGTCGCCGCAGGGAAAAGTTTTCAGACAGGCTGTGGCGCGCGAATTGGCTGGAGATGCCGACCGCATCGTTTTGATTTGCGGACGATACGAAGGTGTTGACGAACGCGTTAACGATGCGCTGGTGACCGACGAAATTTCCATCGGCGATTACGTTTTATCCGGCGGCGAACCGGCGGCGATTGTCATCACTGACACAATCGTCAGACTTTTGCCCGGCGCTTTGGGCAGCGAAACGAGTGCGGAAAATGATTCGTTTTCCGATGGAATTTTGGATTGCCCGCATTACACGCGTCCGGCGGATTTTCGCGGAATGCTTGTGCCGGAAGTTTTGTTAAACGGCAATCACGCCGAAATTGAGAAATGGCGCCGAAAAAAAGCGCTCGAAAAGACCGAAAAATTCAGAAAAGATTTACTAAATAAAGGAGAATAGCTGCAAGTGAATAGTTCGAGGTTTTACAAATAAATAAAACGAGTAAAACTTTGAAACGTCACCTCTCGCTGAAAATAAAATGAATCGTTTAGATAACATCGAACAAACGCAATTACGCGACAATATTCCCGGCTTCAAATCGGGCGATACGGTCAAAGTTCACGTCCGCATCAAAGAGGGCAACAAAGAACGCCTGCAGATTTTTGAAGGCGTCGTTATCGCCCGCAAACACGGCGGCGCGCGCGAAACCGTCACGGTCAGAAAAGTAAGTTTCGGCGTCGGCGTCGAACGCATTTTCCCGCTGCACGCAACGGTTATTGACCACATTGACGTGGTTCGCCGCGGTAAAGTTCGCCGTGCGAAACTCTACTACTTGCGCAACTTACGCGGAAAAGCAGCGCGTATTAAAGAACTCGACACGCGCAACAAAGACGCTGCGAGAGCCGCTGCTAAAAAATAGTTTTTACTAACATAAATAGAACGCGGATGACGCGGATCAAGCAGATATACGCGGATAATTTGCCAAAAACAAATCCGTGAAAATCCACTCGATCCGCTTCATCCGCGTTCTATTTTCATTTTTATAAAAAAAATTTTATGACAATCGGAATTGATTTTGAAAATCAGGCGCGCGCCGAAGGTTTTCGTTTCATCGCGGGCGTTGATGAAGTCGGACGCGGCTGTCTCGCCGGCGCGGTTGTCGCCGCCGCCGTCATTCTCGATTTATCGCAACCTTTGCCCGAAGGTTTAAACGATTCCAAAAAACTTTCGGAAAAAAAACGCCTCGAAATTGACGCGCAAATCCGCGAAACGGCAATCGCCATTTCCATCTCGCAAGTCGAAGCCGACGAAATTGACCGCATCAACATTTTGCAGGCAACAAAAAAAGCTATGCGCGCGGCGATTGAAAATCTCGATCCAAAACCGGATTTTTTACTGATTGACGCCGTGCAGTTAAAAGAAATTTCCACGCCGCAAAAAGCCATTATCAAAGGCGACGCCATTTCCGCATCCATCGCCGCCGCTTCGATTATCGCCAAAACTTACCGCGACGATTTGATGAAAAAACTCGACGAAACTTACCCAGAATACGGTTTCGCCAAACACGTCGGCTACGGCACGAAAGCGCATTACGACGCCCTCAAACAACACGGCTCGTGTTCGCTTCACCGCAAAAGCTTTCGCGGAGTCGGTTAGGTATTTAGTTTCAGAGTGTGATGACGGCGTAAAATGCACAACATAAATCATCAAGAAAACACTTTAAGACAAACTCCACTTTCAACATAAAATCGAACATCAGTTGACGAAAGTTGACCGGTCGTGGACGAACGGACAAGTCGAGCGCGGGTGAGTCAAAATTAAAGAAACGATTGGCAATCGCTATTACTATGAAAGGCATAAGTTGCTTGTAAGAGCATCAGCAATTTCAGCTTAATAGAATTCCAATCTTTTAAGAATTCTGCTCGGTTAGTTTTGTCATCAAGCAGAAAGAAATCAACTTGGCAAATTAAATAAGCCGTCCATTAATGAATGATAATCATTTAATCTGGGCTACAAAATTCAATTCGTTCAATTCTTCAGTCGCAATGATTGCCTGCGGCGTAAAACTGAAGCGTTTGTGTTGCGATCTGATAACGTAAATTGTTCCTGCCTGAACTTTTTCAAAGTGATAAAAGCCGAAAGGATTGGTATGAGCGATTCTCGTATCTCCGCTTGCGTCCGTTATAGAAATAAGCATTCCCGAAATGCCTCGACCGGACGAACCGACGATTCTGCCGCTAATGTTTACCGCCGCCGCCGTCGGAGCGAGCAGCGTGATGACTTCGCCGCCGGTGAAATTTCCGTTGCCGATTCCGGTTCCGCCGAGCCGATTGTTAGCAGCATCGGTAATTGTGTCGTCATCAATCACGTCAAGCCTGACGGTTCCCGCGCCGGTTCCGCGATTGATGCTCACAGTGCGGCTCGAACCGCTGCCGGAAACACTCGAAATAGCCGCGCCGCTGACGCTTCCGGTCGTCGTCAACACAAAATCACCCGCGTCAACGCCGGTGACCGGCTTGCTGAAAACGACGGCGACATCAACGGTTGAGGTCAAAGCCGCCGATCTGTTCTGATTATCGGGAACGCGCGCAATCGAAGTGACAATCGGCGCGACGGCTGCCGGATAGCAAACGCCGAATGAATTGGCGGCGGCAATCGCTTTGATTTCAACCGGCGAAAGCGCGCGGCTAAATGCCTGCACTTCATCAATTGCGCCCCTGAACAACGCGCCGGAATCGGCAGCGTTTAAGTTATGAAAGCCGATCCAAAAGGCATCCCACTCTTCCGCCGCGCCCTGCGTAAAATTGTAGTCGTCAACCAAATCTCCGTTGACATAAGTTTTAACGTTGCCCGAAGTGTACACGACAGCGATGTGATACCATTCGCCGGCATTAAACGAAACGTCCGGAACGACGCGAAAGCCGTCATTATACTCGACCTTTAACTGCGAACCGCCCGGAAATACGTTAAGACCGAAACCGTGTCCGTAAAATCCGACGCGGTCGGTGCTGACGACGTTATTCGGAAAATCGGCGGCATCGTTGCGAAGCGCGGGTTTGACCCACGCCGCATAAGTTGACGGCAGAGTATTGGCGGGCGTCAGCGAAGTTAAAACCCGCCCGCTGCCGTCAAAACTGTATGCGCGTCCGAATCTTCCCTGAATAAAATTAACGCCGCCGTAGATTTCGCCGGCGCGATTCGCATCGGCGTAATTTACGGGAACGTTTTCATTCGCCGCATACCAGTGATTCATCTCAATGGGCGCGGCGAAACACTGTTCCGTTTCGCATCCGGCGTCGTTGACCGAAACTCCGCTTGCGGTGTTCGGGCAGGCATCGAAAGAATCGGTCACGCCGTCGCCGTCTGCGTCCGGCAAAGCGAGCGTGACGATGTTGTCCGTACTCGTTGAAGCGCTGTTTGAAACCGAGATCGTGCCGGTGACGGCGTTTACCGGAATGCTGACCGAAAGCGCGCCGTTGCGCCGCGTGTTTTGCGTGCCGACGCTAATCTGATAATCCGCGCCGCTGCCGGTGACGGTTATTTGATCGTTAAAGTCGCCGACTGCCGTGCCGCCGATGATTATGTCGCCAGCGTCGAATCCGGTGACGGGTTCGCTGAATCTGACAGTGAAATTGACCGGCGAAGCCGCGGCAGGATCGCTCTGCGTTTCCGCTTGATCGGCAGTGACGGTCGCCGGAATTCTGGAGCGAACCGTCACGCTGCGCGGCTCATAGGAAACGTTTCGCGGCGTTCCGCCGACGATTTGCCGCAGCGTGTAGGCGTGAATTCCGGCTGGCACAACTCCTTCATCCGTGACGACGCCTTCGCCGTTTGCCGCGGTTGTTGCTGCTCCGACGACCGCGCCGTCGCGCAGCAGTTGAATTTCCGCGTTCGGATCGGCGAAATAAGCGAACTTTAAGTTCGTGTCAATGCTCGTAACGTCGTCGCAGGAACTGGCGCCGTCGTCGCTCGACGAATAAAGGTTCGGCGCGTCAAGCGTCGGCGGCGCGGTTGCATCCGGAACAATCACGGTAAAAACGGTACGCACGCCACTCGCGGAAACCGTCGTCCAGGTGTAAGTTTCGTCGGCGTTCGGCACGTAATCAACGTAGCCGCCGTATTGAAAGTCAATGCGAAAAGTCGAGTGTCGCGGGAAAGAAACGATTTTTGTGCCGTAATAAAAGCTGTCGTCGGCGGCATTATAGGTAAAGCGTTCGCGCGAATTGATAAGCATCGAGATGCCGACCGGACGCGAAATGCCGAGGCTTCCGACGTTTGCGAGATATAATGTGGCGGCAAATGAGCTGTCGCGCGCGCCGGCGAACAAAAACTCGGTCGGTTGATTGAAAAGCCGGTGAATCCGCCCGTTAAAGCTGACCGCTTGGTATTGCGTGTAGCGACCGTCAAGCATCGTGATCGGCGGAAGTTCTCCTAGATCATTTCTTAAAGACGAATTTTGCGCGCAGGGATCGGTGCCGCCGGACGCGCGCGGCAGAAAACCCTCGCTCACTAATGCGTTCGACGGCGTAGCGAGCTCTACTCTCATCGCCAGACTTTTAACGGCTAAATCGTAAACTTCGCCGCTCGTAAAATTTCCGTTGCCCGCGCCCGCGCCGCCGAGCGTTTCGCCGCCCGCGCCGGTGATCGAATCGTCATCGGTCAAATCGAGTCGCAGCGTTCCGGCTTTCGTCCCCAAAGTTCCCCAAGTTCCCGTATAAACGGCGATTGTATAAGTCGCGCCGCTGCCCGCAACGCTCAAAACGCGCGGCAGCGAAAGCGGCGAGTTCGGCGGCGATTGAATGATGTCGCCGGTCGTCGTCAAAGCAAAATCGCTCGCCTCAACGCCCGTCACGGCTTCGGTAAACGTCACAGTGTAATTAACCGTGTGATGCCAGCGCGACGGATTGCCGCTCGCGCGCGTGATTGAAACAACGCTCGGAGTAGTTACGACAAACAAATTTTCAGGTGCCGCTAAAAACGAGAATAATCCGTTTCGTTTGATTGTTTGAGAATTTATTTTAATGGCTGAAAACGCCGCGATCGTCAAAAATACCAACACGTACAATTTCACTTTCCGCATAAATTAATAACGCCGATTATCTTTAAAGTTTTCTGAATGTGCAATACGTTGCTTTAAGGTGAAAAACTCAAATATACTATCTAATCTTTGAGAAAAATCTCAATTTTTCTCAATTTTCCGTTTGCGTATGTCTGAAGAATCTTCCTACAAATTCGGCGATTTTTGTTTCAATATCAAAAAAAGGCGGCTTCTGTGCGGCGATGAAGTCGTTGCGCTGCCTCCGAAAGCAATCGAAGCGCTCGAAATCTTTCTGAAAAATCCCGGAAGAATCATCGAAAAGCGCGAACTGATGACCGCGCTCTGGTCGGATGTCGTCGTTTCCGAATCAAATCTGACGCAGACGATTTATCTTTTGCGCAGAGCCACAAGCGGAGCCGATGGGCATCTTATCGAAAACATTTCCAAACGCGGCTATCGTTTCACCGGCGAAGTCAGAAAATCAGAAAACGGACAGGCTGAAGGCTTAAACGGCAAATCTTCGTTTTCGGAATACGAAGATGCTTATGAGGAATACTTAAAAGCGAAGAATTTTCGTCTTCTGCACACCGCAGAAGGATTTGAAAAAGCTTTTTTCCACGCGCGGCGTGCCGTTGAAATCAATCCCGATTTCGCGCCCGCGCACATCGAGATCGCCGCTTGTTACGAATTGCTGCGCTTATACGGCGCAATGCCCGCCGCCGAAGCCGTTCCGCAGATAAAAGCAGCGCTGGCAACGGCGCTCCGGCTCGACGAAAATGCGGCGGAAGCGCTTGTCATTCTCGGTTCGATCAAAACGTTTCACGATTGGGAATTCGACGAAGCCGAAACCGCGCTGAAAAAAGCCGTCGAGCTGAAACCCGACAATGTCGAGGCTTTTACCGTTTACAACGAGCTTTTGATCGCGCTCGAAAGATTTGAAGAAGCGGAAGAAATTCTGCGCCGTGCTTTGGAACTCGATCCGCTTTCGCTGATTCTGCCGGTTTCGCTGGCGCGTCTTTATTATTACTGGCGAAAATTCGACGAGGCGCTCGCGTGTCTTCAGCCGGTTATCGAAAAAGACCCGAATTTCAGTCCGGCACTGCTGACGTTCGGAAACATTTACGAAGCGCAGAACGAGAGTTTTCGCGCGACGACCGCGCTGCTCAAAGTAGCCGAACGAAACGACATCGCCCGTCAATGGGCGTTGGTCGGTCTGGGGCGAATTTACGCGATGACCGGACTTAAAACCGAAGCGATTAAAGTTTTAGAAGAGCTGCTCCGGCTATCGGAAGCCAATCACATCAGCCCGTATACGGTCGCCGCGCTTTACGAAGCTCTTGACGAGCAAGACCGAGTTTTTGAATGGCTGCGAAAAGCTTTCGACGAGCGGACGAACCAGCTTATCCATCTGAAGGTTGACCCGCATTTCGATAAAGTTCGCGACGATGTCAGATTCGACGAATTGCTGAAAAAGCTGCGTCTTTTGCCGGATGACAGTGAAAAAAAAGATTGAAAAACAGAATAAAACTCGCTTTCGACCGATCAAATTTTTCGCCATTGAAGCAGTAGAAAAAGAGACCCGAGACGAAATGACAGCGAAAAGCGATTAATTCGCAGCGCAAAAGTTTCCACGCTGTCATTACACTCTGAAACTAAGTATTTGCTTAAACTTATATTTAGTAGAACAGCCGCAAAAATGCTCAAAAAACAAAATAAAAGCGGCGAATAATTTTTTGTGTTTTCTGCGAATCTTTGCGGCTGTTTTTTTTTAAAATCCAATCCAATCAGTCGGTTCTTTGTGATGCGAAAGCGTGATTTTTGTTTCCGCTTTGAACAATGACGGGCGCATTTGCAGAGCGGTTTGCGCCATCAGACGGGCGAGATGCGGTTCGTTGGCGCGCTGGGAAAGATGCGCGAGAACGATGTGCCGCGCCGCGCCGTCGAATTCGTGGGTCAGCCATTCGGACAAATCTTCGTTCGATAAATGTCCGGTGCGCGCCATAATTCTTTGTTTCAAATCCCAACTGTAAAGCGGACAGGCACGCAGCATATCGCGGCTGTGATTCGATTCGATGACAATCGCGTCGCAGCCCTGAAGTTTTTCCTTGACGAGCGTCGTCAGACAGCCCAAATCGGTCAAAGTCGCAACGCGCACGCCGTCGTTAACGGCGACGAAACCGAAATTGTCCGCCGCGTCGTGCGGCACGCTGAACGGTTCAAAATCAATGTCGCCGATGCGGAAATCAACGCTCGACTCGATTTTTTCGATACGATTTTTCAGCGCGTCGCGTCGTTTAACGGCTTCGCTCGCCACGTCTTTAACGTTTTTGCGCGTCGTGTAGTAGGAATTTTCCGTCGCTTCCGAGATGTAAACCTGACAATCAACCGATTTCAAAAAAACGCGCAGACCGCACGCGTGATCAGAATGTTCGTGCGTGATGATAATCGCGTTCAAATCGGCGCAGTCAACGCCGACTTGCGCCATCCGCCGCAAAGTTTCCTTCGCGCTCAAACCGCAGTCAACGAGAACTTTTGTTTTTTCGGTGCAGATTAAAACGGCGTTGCCGGTCGAGCCGCTGCCGAGAACGGTTAATTTCATTTCAGCCAATACTTATTTCTTTTTTATTTCTTTTCGATTTTCGGGCGCAGAACATTTCCGATGGTTTTCGTAATCAATTGGTTGGGCGCGAATGTTCCTAAAACCGCGCCCGCGTAATTCGTCCAGCCGGAAATAACCGACGCTTTTTTGTTTTTGACGGCTTTGAGCGCCGTCTCAACGACTGCTTCGGGCGACTGCATTCCTTTAACCTGCAACGGTTTAGCGTCGGCGACGTTAAAGAAATTCGTGTCCGTCGGTCCCGGACAAAGCGCGGTCACGGTAATATTGTGCGGGCGATTTTCTTCGGCAATCGCCTCGGAAAATGAGCGAACAAACGCTTTGGTCGCCGCATAAGTCGCCATAAACGGCACGGGCTGGAAACCGGCGGTCGAAGCGACGTTGATAATCGTTCCGCTTTTTCGCGCGCGCATTCCGTGCAAAAAACGATGCGTGAGCGCGACCAGAACCGAAACGTTAAGATTAATCATTTCCAGTTCGCGTTCCAGATCCATCTGGGAAAATTCGCCCATCGAACCGAAACCGGCGTTATTAATCAACCATTCGACTTCCATTTGATGACGCTCGGCTTCGGCGTAAACTTTGCGGTCGGCGTCGTCGTCGTTAAGATCGAGCGCAAGATAATGCGCGGTAATTTGATGTTCGAGCATCAATTCATCACACAATTCGTGAAGTCTTTTTTCGGTACGCGCAATTAGAAAAAGATTGTGTTTTTCCGCCGCCAGACGCCGCGCGAACGCTTCACCGATTCCGCCGGATGCGCCTGTAATAAGTGTAACCTTCATAAATTGAGCGAGACGAGAATTTGAACGATTCGGTTTCCGAACGCTAATTTCAGAAACCGAATCAAATCGAAAAAGCGTCTTTTTTAATCAAATTCGCTTACTGTTCGCTGACGAAATCGGCGTCCGCAATTTGTTCGCCGGTCGTTCTGACGATTGACGGCTGGTTGAATCTGAAATGTTTCGCTTTTGCGGTCAGCGTAATCGTTTCGCCCGCGGCGACATCGTCAAAATGATAATAACCGAAACTCGTCGTTCTCGCTGTGCGTTCGTTTCCTGCCGAATCGGTCATCGTCACAAAGACGTTAACGATTCCTCTGCCTGATGCCGTCGTTACTCTGCCCGACACTTTAATTCCGGCGGCGGTTGGCGGCGCGGCGAAACTAATTCTGCCGACCGAGCCGTTGCCGCGCGCCAGGTAATAAAGGCTGCCGTCATCGGAAACTTGCAAATCAACCGGAGCGGCTATTCCGGTCGCAAAATCAGCGACGCTGTTGCCGTTTGCCGGGTCGAGTTTTTTGATCCAGCCGCCGCAGAAATCAGCGAAAAAGTAATCGCCGACATAAGACGCAGGGAAAAATGCGAGTCGCGGATTATAAAAAGCGCCGCCCGTAATCGCGCAGGTTGAACCGTCATTCAAGTACGAATAAATCGGATCGCGATAACTCGGATTCGTCGGGTTGCAAGCGCCTTCGCAAAGCGACCAGCCGTAGTTTGAACCGGCAATTCCGTCGTTAATTTCTTCTCTTGTTCCCTCGCCGACATCGTTGATGAACATTCGGCTCGCACCGTTTTGAAACGAAAAAGTGTATGGATTGCGCAGTCCGAGCGCCCAAATCGCGCGGTTATTTCCGCTCGTTTGATTGAAAAACGGATTATCCGCCGGAATGGAACCGTCCGGATTAATACGCAGCATTTTTCCGTGCACCGTCGAAAGCGTTTGCGCGTTGGCTCTCGTCGCATTGTCGCCGACGGCGGCGTAAAGTTTTCCGTCCGCGCCGAAATGAATGGCTCCGCCGTTGTGATTGGTCGCCGTGCTCAGATTATCAAGGTCTAAAATAACGGTTTCGCCGCCCGCCGCGACATCGCCCGAAGCGGTAAAACGGCTGATTCGGTTGTGAACTGGCGCGGTCGCCGTCGTGTAGTAAATATAAACAAACTGATTGGCGGCAAAATTCGGGTCGAAAGCGACGCCGAGCAAACCGCGCTCGCCCGAAGAATTGACGGATACGGTCAAAAACGGAGTGGCGAGCAGCGCGCCGTTTTTGACGACGCGCAAACGTCCCGCTTGCTGCGCGATAAAAAGTCTGCCGTCAGGCGCGAAAGCCATCGCCGTCGGGCTGGATAATCCGTTGACTACAACCGAATCGGTAAATCCGCTCGGAACAGTCGCGGCGCTGATCAGATTGCTGCCGCTCAATATGAAGAAAACGGCGAGTGAAAGTAAAAATAAACGAAACCGATTGACTGTCCGATTTTTGCGGTGATTGTTGATCTTCATTTTTATATCTCCCTTTTGACTTGAACCCTTGACGTAAAAAACGGTTTTTGGCGATGCGCGGCGGTTTGGATAGATTGCCGAAATTTACCGCTCCCGCGCTTTGTTCGCAGCTTTTCGTTTTCAATTTACTGAATTATTTCTTCGGCGTTTTTGAACTTTTCAAGCGTTTATACTGCTCGGTTAAAACGGATAATTCTTCCTGTAATTCTTCAATGCTCGCTTGGTCGGCGTCAAAATCGGGCACTTGTCCGCCCAAATCTCTAATCGCTTTAACGGCGTTTCCGATGCGCGTTCTGATGTCAGCGGCGGCGGCATTCGGTACGGTTGAAGGCGGCGCGGAGACGGAAACCGCCGCCGCATTCGATTCGGCGACCGGCTCAGATTTTTCCGGCAAATTTTTGTCAATCGGACTTTCGCGCCGGGCTGTTTTCATTTCAAAAACGATGCATTCCAAAATGCCCAGCAAGGCAAATTCCGCAATTCCGTTGTTTTGTATTGTGTATGCGCCGTCTTTTTCGGTGATGACAACAGTTTTATCTTGCATATAATTGTTCGTTAAATTTATTTTGTTTTATACAGACTATTAAAACAGACGCCAAAATAAAAGCCGGATCGGTCATCCGCGCTTTAAAATAAAATGCGAAGGCTGTTTTTCGGATTTTTGAGGGTTGAGTTATTCGCCGGCAGATATTAAATGCGCTTGGAAACAAATGAGTAGAAATGCAAAATAAATATATAAATTCGAGTAAATTTCGAGTGATGTCGAAAAGAAGAAACCTGCAATCAAGCGGGCGAATTTTTCGGA
>SXVE01000044.1 GCA_005790265.1 Acidobacteriota bacterium
AAAAGAAATCATCATCGGCATCAAAGAATTCGACAGCGCGGAAAAAGCGTCGCTCGGTAAAATGCTCGCCGAACCTTTCCATTCAAAAACTAATTAACAATAAATTCCGAATTTAACAATTACGAATTACGATATTTTGCAATCAATTGATTATGGTTTTTCGACCAACCAAAAATTAATCTTTTGCAGCGAAAACATCCGAATTCGTAATTCGTAATTGTCAATTCTTCATTGCATTAAGCCGCGCGCGTTTAGCCGCCGAGCAGCGTCATGATTTCGCCGGTGATGTAACTCGAATCGGCATCGGACGCGAAAAAAACGTAAGCGGGCGCGACTTCTTCCGGTTGTCCCGGTCGTTTCATCGGCGTATCCGCGCCGTGTTTGGCAACTTCTTCCGGTTCTTTGTCGGCGACGTTCAGCGGCGTCCAAATCGGACCGGGCGAAACGCAGTTAACGCGAATGTTTCGTTCGACTAATTGCTGCGCGAGCGATTTCGTAAACGCGTGAATCGCGCCTTTCGTCGCCGAGTAATCGAGCAATTCTTTGCTGCCTTCGAGTCCGGTAATCGAACCGGTGTTAACGATCACGCCGCCTTCGGGTAAATGCTTGACCGCCGCTTTCGCCATATAAAAATAGCCGAAAATATTCGTCCGAAACGTTTTTTCAAACTGCTCGTCGGAAACATCTTCGATTGATTCCTGATGCTGCTGAAACGCGGCGTTATTGACTAAAACATCGAGTTTGCCGAATTCGCCGACGGTTTTTTCGACCGCCTCACGACAAAAATTCGCGTCCTTTACGTCGCCCGGAATCAAAAGCGATTTTCCGCCTTCTTTTTCGATGTGTTCAGCGGTTTTTTGCGCGTCAACCTCTTCTTCCGGCAAATAAACGATGGCGACATCGGCGCCTTCGCGTGCGTATAAAACGGCGACCGAACGCCCGATTCCCGAATCGCCGCCGGTAATCAGCGCCGCTTTGCCTTCGAGTTTTCCGGAACCTTTATATTTCGGCGCGAGAAATTCCGGCTGCGGATCCATTTTCGCCTCAATTCCCGGTTTCGGCTGATGCTGCGCGGGCATCGGCGATTTCGGCAGTTTTTCCTGCTGCGTTTCTGTTGTTTTTTTCGTTTTTTCTTGTGTCATAAAATTACTCCCTTGTTCGTTCTTTCTTTTGCGCACGCGGCGAATATTTTGTAACGCGTGCAATTTATAAGTTTAAATTGAAAAATCAATTCGATTACAGTCGCCGCTTTTTCATTTTTTTATAATTTTGAACAAAAAAAGAAAGCGAAACGACTAAATTCATTTTAGCGTTTCGCTTTCTTTTTACAATCACGCGATTGAATTGATATTGAAATTATCAATCGCGCTCGACCGCCATCGCGACCGAATTTCCGCCGCCCAAGCAAAGCGCGGCGACGCCTTTTTTCGCGCCGCGTCGTTTCATTTCGTACAGCAGTGTGGTCAAAATGCGTCCGCCCGAATTGCCGATGGCGTGACCGATGGCGACCGCGCCGCCGTTGACATTAACTTTTTCGATGTCCAAACCGAGTTCCTGCATTACGCCCAAAGCCTGCACGGAAAACGCTTCGTTGAGCTCAAACAAATCAACTTCTTCCATCGTCCAACCGGCTTTTTCCAAAACGTTTTTCACGCCTTGAACAGGCGCCATCATAATCATTTTCGGTTCGATTCCCGAAGTTGCATAAGCGACAATTCTGCCTAGCGGTTCGATTCCCAATTCCGCCGCTTTTTCCGCCCAAGTAACAACGACCGCCGATGCGCCGTCATTCAAACTCGAAGCGTTTCCTGCCGTTACGGTTCCGCCGTCTTTTTTGAACGCGGGCTTTAATTTGCCCATTCCTTCGGCAGTTGAATCCTCGCGAATGCCTTCGTCGTGGTCGAAAACAATCGGATCGCCTTTGCGCTGCGGCACTTCAATCGGCACGATTTCGTCTTTGAAACGTCCGGCGGTGCGCGCTTCGTGCGCTTTACGGTGCGAATTGAAAGCGTATTCGTCCTGCGCACTTCTGCCGATGTTGTAAGTTTCCGCGACGACCTCACCGGTATTGCCCATGTGCCAATTTTCAAACGGGCACCACAAACCGTCGTGAATCATCAAATCCACGACTTTGTTGTCGCCCATTCGGAAACCGTCGCGCGCGTTTGGCATCGCATACGGAATATTCGACATTGATTCCATTCCGCCCGCAACAACAAAATCCGCGTCGCCCAATTTAACAGCTTGCGCGGCGAGCGCAACAGCGCGCAGTCCCGAACCGCAAACCATATTGACCGTCAATGCCGAAACTTCCGGCGGCAATTCGGCTTTGAGCGCCGCTTGCCGCGCCGGAGCTTGTCCGAGTCCGGCTTGCACGACGCAGCCCATAATCACTTCGTCCACGTCCGCCGCGTCAATTCCCGCGCGTTTGACCGCTTCTTTAACCGCGATGCCGCCCAAATCCGTCGCCGAAAAAGGCTTTAAACTTCCCTGAAATTTGCCGGTCGCCGTTCGCGCCGCGCTGATAATAACCGCTTGTTTTACGTCTGTCATTAAAATCCTCTTGATAAATATATGTTATAGCGTTATTGCTGATACTTTATTCTAAGACGAATCAGCAAGTCGTTCAACTGCGGCTTTCCGTTCGGATTTTCGGGCAGTTTTGAACTTTCCGCCGCCCGTTCCAATTCGCCGACTAAACGCTCGTATTCCTTTCGATAAAATCCCAAATCCGTTTCCGGCAACACGCCTTTTTCCGCGCCGCTCGTTTTTCTATCAATTAATTCGGGAATGTATTCGATGCCGAAAACGTCGTTCAGTTTTCCCAGATTCGCTTCGATTTCGCCCGTGCGCATTAAATGAATTCCGGTCAGCAAAACGCGAAAAATATACAGCAGCGGTTTAACGCGATGCGACGTTTCCTTCTCGAAAAGTTTCCATTCGGTCTTCGCAAAACCGAAATAATGATGAGCGTGAAATTTCGTGACGCAGCGTTTGCC
>SXVE01000400.1 GCA_005790265.1 Acidobacteriota bacterium
ACGGCGGATTCGCCGCAGAATTTGGGCATTTCAAACGCGCTCGTCGGCGACCGGCGAGCAGAGAGCGGCGGCAGCCTAAAATTCTCAGAGGGGAATTTGGTTTGACAATGCTTACCGAGCGAGGAAAAATTAACTTCAGGCGAGAAATTTATGACCGAAAACGAAAAAACAAAAGAAGCTGCCGGCAAAACGGAAGATTGGGCGGTTCTGCCGTTCGACGAAGCCGAGGACGACGCTCGATGGGCGAAACTTATTGAGGAAACGGACGAGCTGGCGGAAAAAGTCGCCAGCCACGAAGCCGTTTTCGGTCCGATTTCAATGGAACCGGATGCGAGCATTTTGCGGAGCGAAGAATCTCGTCCTAAAACCGAAGACGAAGAGATAACCGATTACGAGCCTTTTTAAGCCGAATAGAAAACTTCAAAATATCTGAATCACTATCGAAGCCGGACGAATTTTTTGTTCGGCTTTTTGCTTTTTACGAAACTGTTGCCGCCGGCACATTTTATGAAAAACGAAAAGAAGCGTTTATACGCGCTGACGAAGCGGGAAGCGCGCGCCGCGCTGGACGCTTGCAATCGCATCACGGCGGATTCGCCGCAGAATTTGGGCATTTCAAACGCGCAGTTCGATTCGTGCGACCGCGCCGCGTGCGCTCTGGCGCGTCCCGAAATTGACGCGGACAAAAAGGTTTTAGCGTTGACCGCGCTTGAGTTTGACGAGCTTTTCAGATGTTTTATGAACGGCTACGGAGACGGCGAGTATGTCGAATCTTTTTGCCAGACCGCCGCGTCGAAAGCCGCCTTCGCGCGAGTCCAAAGAAAATTGCGCGAGCTTTGGCTGGAAAAAAATTAGCGGCGGGCAGCATAAGTGGAGAGAACAACAAAAATGGAAATCTTAAGCAGCGGTTCATTCGTCAATCTTGAAAATCAGGGAAAAATCGAGCAACTGATTTACACCGCCAGGGAAATAGCCGTCGCCGCCGTCGGCACGGACGGCTTTGTAAATCAAGAAGAGAATAACAAGCGGCTCGCGCTCGAAATTTGGCAGGGCGCTGAATATATGACGCGCGACCACGAAGAAGCGCAAGTCAAGAATATTTTCATCAACAATTTTCTCGACCGATTGAGCGAGCTTGGCGGCGCGCCGAAAATGCCGAATGCCGAGCCTGAAAATTCCGCAAGCGCAGTAGAAGAAAATTCGCCGGATGAAACCGCCGCTTCGAGAGATGAATTTTTGGGCTTTGTCGGAACGGCTGAGGTTTCAGAGCAAAAAGGCGCGGAGCAAGCCTCGCCCGACGGCGAAAATACGCTTGAAACGGCTGACAGCGACATTGCCGCGCCTGTCAGCAACATAGTCCCAAGCAGCCAAGAAGAAAAAAACAGCGATAATTTTGTCGAGCCTGATAATTCGTTGACCGAAGCAACGCTTGAAATTGCAAACGTCAAGCCGGATGAGGGCGACTCGCAAGAAACAGATCAGCCTTCGGAGAGCGGCAAAGTTGTAAATATTCAATCCGAAACAAGTCCGAAACAGTATGTCGGCGCGATTACCTTGCCGGAAAAAGAGCCGTATCAATTCGATAAATGCACGGTAACGGCGACGATTCAACTGCTTCCCGTCGGCGACGGAATCAGGCGCGCTGTGTTGAGCGTCAGAACGCACGATTTCGCGCCGCAGATTTTCGTCGTCGAATTAGCGGGCGTCGCAACTCCCGAACAGATTTTGCCTGCGCTTCAATCGGCATTCGAGAAATACAAAACCGATTTGCCTGTCAAAGTGATGGACAAAATGAAACGGGAAAAATCGGCGGGCAAAAAAACCGTGAGCAAACCGACGGTCGAAACAAAATCGAGTTCGGCAGCTGCAACCTCAAATGCCAAAACCGAAACGAAGGCGGTTCAAGCAAGCGTCGCAAATTCGGAAAACAATCAAGCCGCGGCGACCGGCGCGACTTCCGCAGTGCAGTCCAATAGTGCAGCATCGCCAACGGCGAGCGCGAATCAAAGTAAATCGAACGCGAAAACTAATAAACCGGATTCGAGCGCGCAGGGAAATCTTTTCGGTTTCTAAATTTGAAATCCGAATTTTGAAAAGTAAAAACTATGGAACAACAAGAACAATTACCCCAAACGGACGCTCCCCAAGAACCGACTGAAACGAGCGCGGCAAAAGCCTTTGGCGAGCAAGCTGCCGAAAATGTCGCTGAAAATCCGCCTGAGACAGATGAGAATAAAGAATCGTCAATCGTTACGGAATCGCAGGCGACAATCAAGATCGAAGGGCAGGAGTTTGAACTCGAAGCCGCTTTAGCGCAGGACGACAAACTTCTCAAAACGATTTTGCAGCCGCATTTCGCTTCAATCGAAAACGCCAATATCACGCGCGATGTCAAAGAAGGCAAACTCTCGGTCACAATCGTCAAAAAAGCGCAGCACAAGGGCTGAAACCCCACGTAAAGCGGATATTAACGCCGCGTCGCCGTTTGAAATTTTGTGCGGCGAGCCGGAGCAGATCAATCCGGCGATTGTTTTAGCCGAGGAGCTGATGCGAAAGGGCATCGCGGACGTGCTGAATACGGGCGATCTTCAAAGGGCGGAAGAAACGCTTGAGTTTAGTCGCCGCGAAATTCAGAGAGTCGAAACGCAGTTCGCCGCTCTGGTGAAAACTCCAGCCGCCTCTGCGTCGAAAATTCCCGTCGGTTTCTGAAGCGCAGAATTTGATATGACGCTCGCCGCCGTTAAAACGAAAAAATCGTGCAGTCGAATCGGCTGGAATAATCGCAGCCAGCCGTTCGGCGAAAAGCTGTATCAAGCAATCGAGTATCTCAGCTTCCGCGCAAAAAACTCCAACGCGATTGCGGCTTGCGAAACGCTCGGTAAAATCGTCTCCGAGCAGCAGAAGTATCGGCTTTTTCAGAAGTTCTTTCCTAAAGAATGGGCAAACTCGCGGTCTTCGCTTTTCAAAACCGGCTATTACGAGGAATACAGCGAAAGAACGAACGAGTTTTTCGAGCTGGTCAATAAAAATTTGTTTCCGTTTCTGGAAGGCTGGTGTTACGACCCGGAAATGGAGCTTGAAAATTTCTACATTTTCTCGCCGAATCT
>SXVE01000401.1 GCA_005790265.1 Acidobacteriota bacterium
ATAACTTTGGTAATAATAGTAATTGTCCTGCGACCGCAGATTGACGTTATTCAGCACGACGCCGAAAATCTTTGCGCCGACATCCTGCAAAAGCTGTCGCGAACGCTTGACGACTTGGCGCGAGCTTTTTCCGGCGTGCACGACCAGAATCACGCCGTCTACCATCGAAGCGATTAAAACGCCGTCGGTAAACGAAGCAATCGGCGGCGAGTCAACGACGACGTGCGTGAAATTGCCGTGCATCGTTTTCATAAAGTGCGCCATTTGTTCGGAGCCGATCAGTTCAGCCGGATTCGGCGGAATCGGTCCCGAAGGCAGAAGATGAAGTTTTGACGCTTCATCATAATTAATCACGTTCAGCATTTCCGCTTCGGTCGCTTCGCTCGATAGAATCGTGCTCAAACCGCCCGCGTTGCTGATGTTGAAAACCGAATGCAGACGCGGACGCCGCATATCGGCGTCAATCAGCAGAACGCGTGCGCCCGTTTGCGCCAGACTGATCGCTGTGTTGGTCGCGGTCGTCGTTTTTCCTTCCGCCGGAAGACTCGAAGTGATTAAAAGCGATTTCGGCGCGTGTCCGGCAGTTGACAGCAGAATTGATGTGCGCAGCTGGCGATAAGCTTCCGACAGCGCCGACCGCGAATCCATATGAATCAGCAAATCGGTCGGTTTGCTCGTTTCCGCGTCATCAGCCGATTGCCCGACGAGCAGCAGACGACGCTTCGGCGACGCGTCAATCGTCGGAATCGCCGCGAGCGCGGGAAGCTGCAAATAATTTTCGATTTCTTCGGTTGTCCGAATCGTATCGTCGAGATATTCGAGAAACAGTGCGAGTCCCATTCCGAATAATGTCGAAAGAAACAGCGCGGCGAGCACCGTCGTCAAACGGCGCGGCGCGACCGGAACATCCGGCGGCAAAGCGATTTCCGCGACTGAAATATTGTTGTCCGTCCCTTGCGCGGCGATGTCGTTTTGACTCTGATTTTTAACTAAATTTTCGTAAAAACCTTTTTTCGATTCTATTTCCTGTTCGAGCAGCTTGATGTTAACCGCGTCCTGCGTTTGTCCTTGCGCCTGATTGTATTGCTCACTATAAGATGCGCGAATTTTGTCTTCGTTTTGTTTCGCCGCATTATAACGCGTGCGCAGATTGTCAATCAGCGTTTTCGCCGTGCGCTTGCGAAAATCATCCAAATCTTCTTTGTTTTTCTGAAGCGACTGTGATAGAGAATCTTCGAGACTTTTAATTTGCGTGTTAACTTCTTCGACTTCAAAAGCACCTTCTTGATATTCCTGCAAAAGCTGGGCTTTGCGTGCTTTCAGGTCAGCTATTTTCTTTTGCGTGTCGTTCGTCAAATTGCGAATCATCGCTTCGCGTTCAGCCAGAAATTGCGCTGATTTTTCTGCGGACAGCGAATTGATCTGCTCCGGCGAATCGGCGACTGAAAGATAATTCGCTTCGGCGTTTTTTCGTTGATTTTCCGCTTCGAGCAATTCTTTGTTTAAACCGGACAGCCGCTGAATCACAATCGTCTGCTCGCCTTCGGTATTAATGATTCCGGCGCGGCGTTTGAGTTCGACGAGACTCATTTCTTTGGTTTTAATTTCCGATTGCAGATTGGCGATGCGCTCGTCGAGAAAGCTGTTGGTTTTGCGGCTCGTTCCCGAACGCTTGTCCTGATTAATGTTGCTGAAAGTTTCGGCGATGCCGTTGACGACAAAAGCCGCTAATTCCGGATTAGTGTGCCGAAAAGAAACGACGATCAAACGCGTTTCCTTGTTGCTCGCGCGCGATTCTCTGACCGGCTCAATCACGAGATTTTTTTTGATGATGTCAACGTACGGCGCGAGACGCAGCGCGTCGGCGATTTCTTCGGACGAAGCAAGCGTCGAATTTGCCGAAGGCGAAACTTCGCCGACCCCGCCTTCTTCGGTTTTTTTACCGTCGCTCGCTAAACCGATAGTTTTCAGCATCGAACGCCACGTCGAAACAGATTGATCGGCGCGCGCCTGCTGAAAATCTTTATTGGTGTCGAGATTGTGTTCTTTAATCATTCGGCGCAAAAGACTTTCGCTGCCGAGCAAGTTGAGCTGCGTATTAAAATAAGCGGGATCGGCGGAAGCCGGAATTCTTCTTTCGGCGCTCGTCTGCAAATCTGGGTTAACCTGTTCGAGATCAACCTGAACGACTGCCGTCGCCGAAAAAATATCAGGTTTGCGCGCCATGTAAATCGCCGTCAGCGTAGTGATTAAAACGGCAATGCCGATGACCAGCCATAATCTTTTACGAACTGCGCGCCAGTATTCGACTAACTGAAAACCTTCTGTCGTGCCGATTTCGCGGTAAGCCGGATATCTTCCGGCGGCGGCAAACTGCGTATCAAACGGTCTTTCGATTTCAACCGATTCAACCGTCTGCTTCTGAATTATTTCGCGACTGTCTTTCATATCAACTTTACTTTCAAGAACTTAATAGAGAATAACCGGCACGCTCTGTTTGAAAATCTTAAAAAATTCGCTGCCGAGTTTTTTCAATTTGTTGTCGGAAACCACGACAATATCGTTGCCCTGCAAAACCGGATCGGGAATTTTTTTGCTTTGAATATCTTTTAAGTTAAAAGCGAGTTCGACTTTGTTGCCGGTTTCCGCTTCCTGTCGCTGAATGATAATGCGGTCTGTTTTTGCCGTTCCGTCAATTCCGCCGGCATCAGCGAGCGCTTGGGTTAAAGTTCTTTCTTCTTTCAGCATAATTTTCGTCGGTTTTTTGACGTTGCCGACAACGTATGCTTCTTCAGCGATCAAAACCGAAACGATGTCGCCCGGCTGCATCTGCGGATTCGATTTTCCTTTGAGCACATCATTCAGATTAAAACTCTGACATTTGATTTCCTTTTCAGCTTCGTTTTCGGTTTCCGAACAGCCGCTCGTGTTTCCGCCGCGCGCGATTTGAATGCGCGATCCGGCGTATTCCACGTCCGGTCCGCCCGCGTAAGCGAGCAATTCGAGCAGACGCATTTCTTTATTAAGATAAAAACTGCCGGGTTTTTTCACCGCGCCGACGACGGCAAACGGTTGCGAACGCTGTTCGACGGCGCGAACATTAACAAACGGATCTCGCAAAACGGTTTTCAGATGAGCGACAATCGTATCGCGCAATTCGCTTTCGGTTTTGCAAACCGCGACAATCGGTTGTTTGATTCGCGGCAACAGAATTGTTCCGTCCGAACTAACGTTCACCGTTTGCGACATATCGGCGTGTTTCGCCACCTGAACTTCGATTGTATCCTGAAATCCAATGCGGTAACGTTCGGTTTTCGTGTTTTTGTACGGATTGTCCGTATTTTGCGCGATGATCGCGGAATCATCCGGAACTGTCGTTTTCGTTTGTACCGGTTGCTCAGTTTTCAAAACATTCGGGGTTTTTGCCGGCTCCTGCGCCGTCGCGCCGGTCAATTCGATCAAAAACACAATCACGAAAAATGACAAAATCTGTTGTACTGCTTTCATTTTTTTTGGCTCCCGTTTAGTTTTTACAATAAATAAAAGTAAGGATGGAATTTCAGCCTTTGATTACGTTTACTATGGAATAGTTTGTCGCTAAATCGTTACGGAGTAATAAATTTACAAATTACTTGAAAACCGAGATTTTAGCAAATTTTTCGCCGGTTGGAAAACCGCGTTTTTCTTGGCGAAAGTTTTGAGTTAATATTTCTTACCTTATAAACATATTCAAATATTCAAACAGAATTCTCAAAAACATTGTATGCAAAACGCAACGCCGATGCTTCGGCAGTATTTTGAAATCAAAAAACAATATCCCGGAACGCTGCTTTTTTTTCGGCTCGGCGATTTTTACGAGCTTTTCAACGAAGATGCGGTGATCGGCGCTCGCGAACTCGAAATCACTTTGACGGCGCGGCATAAAGACTCGGCAAATCCGGTGCCGATGTGCGGCGTGCCGCATCACGCAGCGGCAAACTACATTTCGCGCTTAGTCAAAAAAGGTTATCGCGTCGCTATTTGCGAACAAACGGAAGACGCGGGAAAAGGCGTCAAACTTGTCAAACGCGAAGTCGTTCGCGTAATCACGCCGGGAACGGCGATTGATTCGCAGCTTGTCGAAGCGAAAGAATCGGTTTATTTGGCGGCAATCAGCGGCAGCGGCGAACAATTCGGCGTCGCTTTTTTAGAGCTTTCGACCGGCGAATTCACGACGACGCAAGTTTCCGGCGCAAAAGCCTGGACGGAAATTTGCGCCGACATCGAAAGCTACGCTCCGCGCGAACTGTTGTTTCCGCAATCGCTGCAAAAAACAATCGAAGCGAGTTTTGCGAGCGTCAACCGGCAACCGTTAAACGGAATATCGAACGTCGTTTCCATCGCGCCCGCCGCCGCCAATAAATTTTCGACGACGCTGACGCCGCTTGACGATTGGCTTTTTCAAACCGAAGACGGAGCGGCTTTTCTCAAACAAAAACTCAAAGTCAATCATCTTTCCGGCTTCGGACTCGACGACAAATCGGCGGCGATCAGCGCATCCGGCGCGTGTCTGCGCTACGCCTGCGAAACGCAAAAAGCGAACGCCGAACACATCGCGGAAATCAGTTACTATACGACCAACGATTTTTTAGTTTTGGATGCCGTCACGTTAAAAAACCTCGAAATTCTCGAATCGCGCGGCGAAAAAAACAAAAAGACGGTAATCGGGATTATTGACGAAACGATTACCGGAATGGGCGCGCGTCTGCTTCGTTCGTGGCTCGTGCGTCCGCTGATTAAACGCAGCGAAATTCAGACGCGTTTGCTCGCGGTTGAAGAGCTGACGGCGCCGATTCTCCGCGACAAAATTCGTTTTCTGCTCAAAGAGGTCGCCGATTTGGAGAGATTGGTCGGAAAACTCAATCTCGGCACGGCGACCGCGCGCGATTTGCTCGCGCTCAACCGTTCGCTTTCCCAAACACCGCCGATCAATTCGTCGTTATCGGATGCGCAATCATTACTTTTGCAGGTTTTAGTCGAAAATATTCATGAATTGCCGCATATTTATAATTTAATTGCGCAGAGCATCTCGGAAGAAGCGCCGCTCAATTTCAGCGACGGCGGCACGATCAAACAAAACTACAACGCCGAACTCGACGAACTGCGCAGCATTTCGCGTTCGGCAAAACAAACTATCGCGGCATTTGAAGAAGACGAAAAAACGCGCACCGGAATCAACAATCTGAAAGTGCGGTTTAATAACGTTTTCGGTTATTACATCGAAATTTCCAAAGGAAGCGTCGCGCGCGTTCCGTCCGATTACGAACGCCGCCAAACTTTAACCAACGCCGAACGATACACGACCACGCAATTAAAGCAATGGGAAGAAAAAATTCTCGGTGCCGAAGAGAAAATTCTCGAAATCGAAACGCAGCTTTTTAAGGAGATTCGTGCTGCTGTGCGCGCCGAAACCGCGCTTCTTCAATCAACGGCGCGCGCGCTCGCCACGCTCGACGCGCTCGCATCGCTGGCGGAAATCGCCGCGCGCGACAATTTCGTTTTGCCCGCGCTGCACGACGGCGACGAAATCGAGATCAAAAACGGCAGACATCCGATTGTCGAACGTTATTCCGACGGGTCTTTCGTGCCGAACGATTTGTATTTGAACAATTCGTCCGACCGGCTTTTGATTATTACCGGCGCGAATATGGGCGGCAAATCCACGCTTTTGCGGCAAACGGCGATTATTCAGATTCTGGCACAAATCGGCTCGTTCGTTCCGGCTGATGCGGCGCGTCTGCCGATTGTTGACCGCATCTGGACGCGCGTCGGCGCGTCGGACGATCTAGCTTCCGGACGTTCGACTTTTATGGTCGAGATG
>SXVE01000402.1 GCA_005790265.1 Acidobacteriota bacterium
CCGAATTCGCGCTTTACGACGGCAATCCCGAACTCGTTAATTCGGAACTCGACGAATTACTGCAAATCACGCCCGACCAAATCAAAACGGTCGTCGCCGAATATCTGAACACGGAAAATCGCGCTTTGCTCGATGTCGTGCCGGTCGGAAAAGGTTAAAAAATTGATAGTTGAAAATGGAAAATGGAAAATGAAGAATTAAATCTTTTATTTTCCATTTTCCATTATTCATTTTCCATTGAATAAATTTATGACAGAAGAATTTCGCAAAACCGCGCCGGAGCCGCTTGCGCCTGCGCCTTTTAATATCGGAGTGCCGTTTGAAACGACGCTCGACAATGGTTTGAAAATCGTTGTTTTTGAGGAAAAACGCTTGCCGCTCGTCAGCTATCGTCTGGCTTTTTTCACCGGCGATACCAGCGATCCGCAGGACGGAGCGGGAACGACTTCGGCGATGGCTTCGATGCTCAGTGAAGGTACGAAACATTATTCGAGTCTTGCGCTTGCCGAAGAAATCGAACGGTTAGGCGCGAGCATTTCGGCGAGCGCGTCCGACGATTTTACGGTCGTCGCGGCGTCCGCGCTTTCGCTTTATAATTCGGACATTCTGCGTTTGATGTCGGAACTCGTGTTTTTCCCGACGTTTCCCGAATCTGAACTCGATTTGTACAAACGAAACGCGATTGAAAACTTAAAATACCAACGCTCGCAGGCTTCGTTTCTGGCGAATGAGCAAACGGCGCGCATTCTCTACGGAACGCATCCGTATGCGGTGATATCGCCTGCGCCATCAGACATCGAAAAACTTTCGCGCGAAAAATTGATTGAACAGCACCGCAAAATCTTTGTTCCGAACAACGCGATTTTAATCATTGTCGGCGACGTCGAAACCGAAAGTTTAATCGCCGAATTGAAGGACGTTTTCGGTAAGTGGACGCCAGGAGATGTCGAGAAAGTCGAGTTTCCGTCGCTGCCTGAACGAAACGAAAGAACATTAACAATTGTTGACCGGCAAGGTTCGGCGCAATCGAATATCGTGCTTTCGAGTTTGGCGTTTGAACGCACCAGTCATGATTATTTTCCGTTTATCGTGATGAATCAAATTCTGGGCGCGGGCGCTTCTTCGCGAGTTTTTATGAATTTGCGCGAAGAAAAAGGCTACACTTACGGCGCTTACACGCGGCTCGATGCGAAAAGACTTGCCGGAGATTTTGAAGCGACCGCCGAAGTGCGAACCGCCGTTACCGGAGATTCGCTGCACGAATTTTTCTATGAATTAAACAGAATCCGCGACGAAAAAGTTTCCGAACAGGAATTGCAGGACGCGAAGGCGTTTTTGACCGGCGTTTTCCCGATTCGCGCCGAAACGCAGGAAGGTTTGACTTCGCTGATCGTCTCGCAAAAATTGTATAATTTGCCCGACGATTATTTGCAGACTTACCGCGATAAAATCAACGCCGTGACAATCGAAGACGTTGCCGTCGCCGCGCGTAAATACGTTCAGCCGGACAAAATGGCGATTGTGATCGTCGGCGACGGCGAAGAAGTTTTGGCGCAGGCGAAAACCTACGCTGAAAAAGTGGAAATTTACGATACCGAAGGAAATTTGCAGGAAATCAATAAATATATGACTGATGAAACAATCGAAAACGCCGATGTCGCCGGTAAATGGAGTTTGACCGTTGATTTTCAGGGACAGCAATTTCCCGTTTCGCTCGAACTTTCGCAAACCGGCGAAACGATTTCGGGCAAACTGGAATCAATGCTCGGCGAAGGTCAAGTGCACGATGGAAAAGTAAAAGGAAACAAATTTTCGGCAACCGCAAAATCAAACGTGCAAGGACAAAATGTTGAATTAGCAATCGCCGGAACAATCGAAAGCGATTCGATGACCGGCACGTTATCCGCGCCGATTATTCCGATGCCGCTTAACTTTTCAGGAAACCGCGCATAAACAAATTAACTAACGCAAAAAAGGCGCGAACTTAATTTAAGTTCGCGCCTTTTTTCTATTTTATGATGGAGGTTTTGAGCTGCGGGCGAGGTAATTGCTGGCTCCGTGGAGAAAGCAGGACGGTTTAACCACAGCTCAAAACACCTGTTTCGGTGAGGGAATCTGTTAATTTTCTTAACTTGCGCGGCGCATCGGTTGTTCCGCGCTTTGTCCTTTTTGCATATCCTGCAAATGCTGGATAAAGCTCGAAGCCGCTTTTTTGCTCAACTCGTCGGTTTTGCAATTCATCGCCGTGTTACACGCTTCATCAGCATCAATGCTCATTTCGCGAGCGATCGCGCGAATCATTCCGAGCTGTTTCGCCGTCACCAAATCCGAGAGGCTTTTCGCAATCGGGTTTGCCGGAAATCCGACTTCGGCTTGCGGTTGAACCGCGCCTTCGCGTTCGATCACGTCCGATTCTTTTTTGTAAAGGTCGCGAGCGATGCCGAATTTTACCGCCGCTCTTTTTAACGCGTCATGTTCGGCTTTTTTAATGCCGAGTTCCGATTCAGCGCTGCCGGTTCCGATGCCTTCGCGCGTCACGTTATCAATCGTGATCGCAACTGTGACGGTGAAAATATCGCCGATTTGTTTGATGTCGCGAATCGTGTGCGACCAGTTCGGCGCGGTTTCGTCGAGAATGTCGGCGACCGTATGCCATTCGACGTAATCGACGTAATGCGTGTTGCCGTTGCGGTCGCGCCAGCCTTCGCGCTGTTTGACCAGATTCGGGTCGACGTTTTTTCTGAGTTCTTTTAATGTTGAAGTGAAATTCAACACGTTGTTATGAATTTC
>SXVE01000403.1 GCA_005790265.1 Acidobacteriota bacterium
ACGGACAAACGCGCCGATGCTGAAGTTTCCCCATCGCCAACGCCGAAATCGAAAAAACAAATTGCCGGCGAACCGACGGCGACGCCCGAACCGAAAAACGACAAAGCCGATTGGCAAGCGCCGGTTCTGCCGCCGATTGCGTCGCCGTCCGCCAACGCCGGACGAGTTCCCGAAGGCGTTCCCGGTGCGATTATGCGCGCGACAGTTGACCGCACTTCTTATTTAACTTACGGCTTAGAATCGGAAGAACTTCCCGTTTTGCTGTCGAGCGGATATTTTTTCCGTTATTCAAAAGAAGGAACAAACGCGCTCGTTTTCGACGCCAAACCGACAAAACCGCTGACGATTTCCGGTTTTGTTTGGGAGGGAAATACCGAACGGCTTTTGAAAGGAACGGCTTACGTGATTGACGAGCCGAACGGTTCCGGTCACGTTATTCTGTTTGCCGACGAACCGTTTTTTCGCGGTATTTTCCGCTCGGTAACGCGCCCGTTTTTCAACTCGATGCTGTTTATCGGAACTTTCTAGTGCGTAATTTTAGTTTGTAAATAGTTAATGTTTCGCCGTTGATGTTAAAATAATTACTGCAATCATTAACTTTTCTTATTCGAGAACAACCAACTGTTTATGTTTACAATTCGTGCTAATTACAACGATAGTTTTGAAGTGAACGCGCCGATCGCGAAAGTTCGAGAGTTTTTTTCGGACGTGCGCAATTTCGTCGAGTTGATGCCAAACATTGAAAGCCTTAATTTTACCGCTGACAATACGGCGCGGTGGACGATTCGGGCGCAGATTTCCGTGATCGGTTCGATGAGCCAGAGCTTTAACGTCGAACTTGCCGAAAATAATGAAGACCGAATCGAGTGGATTCCGAAAAGCGGCGAAACGGACAATCTTTTACGTTATTCCGCCGAATTTCAAGAACAAAGTCCGCAAAAAACTCTCGTTCGTTTTACGCAGATGGTCGAGTTGCGGCGCAATGCGGCGAAAGATTTTCATTTTCTCGCCGGATTAGCCGGAGAAAAACGCGTCAGCGCCGGAATGCAGGATGAAGTTGCCGGAATGCTGAAAACATTTATTGATAGAACTAAATTAAAACTGGAGAAATAATTATGCAGAAGCTGTTTTTATTGTTAGCTGTTTTCGTATTTTGCGGCGGAGCTTTAGCGCAGGTCAGCGTGCCGCGCGAAAGCCAACCGGCGATGATTACGCAATTAATCGGCGATACGAATGTGAAAATCTCTTACAATCGCCCGAACATCAAAAATCGCAAGGTTTGGGGCGAACTCGTGCCGCTCGGCAAAGTCTGGCGAACCGGCGCCAATGAAAATACGACTTTTGAAGTTGACCGCGATATCACCGTCAACGGACAAAAATTGCCCGCCGGAAAATACGGTTTGCACACGATTCCGAATCAAAATGAATGGATCGTGATTTTTAGCAAAGCCAACGCAGATTGGGGCAGTTTTACTTACGACGAGAAAAAAGACGCGCTGCGCGTTACAGCAAAGCCGCAGATTGCCGATTTTCAGGAAACGATGGCAATCGGTTTTGAAAACATCCGCCTCAACACGGCGGACGCTGTAATTGCCTGGGAAAAAGTAAAAGTTCCGTTTACGATTGACGTCGGCGACGTTAACGCGAGAACTTTAAACGAATTTCGCAAACAAATGGGCGCGCTCAAAGCCGATGACGTCAAAACTCCGACTGACGGTGCCAATTGGATTTTAACTTCCAAAGCGACCGGCAATTATGAAGAAGCGTTGAATTGGGTTAATGCCGGTTTGAAAAATCGCGAAACATTCGGATTGCTCGTGACAAAAGCAAGACTTCTTTCTGAGCTTGGTAAAAAATCCGAAGCGATTGCGACCGGCGAAAAAGCCGTTCAAGTCGGAAAAGCGTCAACTCCGGCAGCCAACACGGCAAACTTTGAGAAAACACTCGCCGGCTGGAAAGCTCAAAAGTAAGACTTGATTAAAATCACAAAAAAAAGGAGAAGCAGATTAATTTCGCTTCTCCTTTTTTTGCAGATCTCGCTCAAACGATACTACAGAAAAGTATCCGACACTGAAGTTTTCATAACCTTAAAATCTAACCTCGAAAAAAATTACAAGCAGTGCGTTTGAACTCGCTTGACGACAAAGTTTTTTTTGGCGATAATTTAATTGAAATTGATTTTCAATTTCTCTTTACCCGAAATATTATGCAAACAAATACAGCAGTTAACTTTTTGCCGATATTTTCTGATGAGAAAAAGGTCGAAGTTTCTTTGCGCGACGATCAAGCTATTATCAAATTATCGACGTGGATTGAAGATCTAGGTTGGTGCGGACAAAAAACTCTTTCGCTCGATGCTGAAATGCTCGATGATTTGCACAGCGTTATCACGGCTGCCCGGCTAAAATTAAATCGAACCAAAGCCGTTCAACAAACTGACGAAAATTCTGAAATCGAATCGTCGAAGATATTGCGGTTCCCCAAATTTTTATAAATTTTTCTCCGCTAAAAATCGAACGGCAGGCAAAAATTGAAACTTTTGCCTGCCGAATTTTTATAGATAAGTTTGTTGATTTAATTGGAGAATACGTTTAGCTAACTTCGCGCAACACAATTCTTTCCGAATTAACTTTTGATGTTCTTTCCGATGTCAGTTTCTCCAATTCTTCAACGTGTAGTTGTTCCTCGGCAATGCGTTCTTCGAGCCAAAACTGCGTAGGCAAATCTTCTTCGCCGCACGATTTCCAAGCGACCATATAAACCGCTAATGCTTCCCGCTCAAGCTCCAAATCCTGGGCGAGCATTTCTTTCAATTCGGTTGACTGCCGAATCATCGCCGGTTCAACCGTCGGCACTCCGCCGAGCGCGACGATTTTATCGCCCAATGTTTCAGCGTGTTCTTTTGCTTCGCCCGCCTGCTCGCGAAAAAATCCTTTATAGATTTCTCGCTCGATGCCAGTCACCAAATAACTGTGCTGCGAATACTGAATGATTCCTGAAAGCTCTAAACTCAGTGCGTTATTTAAATTTTCGATTAATTCTGTTCGTGCCATAATTTTTACCTTTTTTACTCATCAGAGAATAACAAAGGCACTTGCCTGCTGTCAACTAAACTATTTATTTTCAACAATTTAGAAATGAAATTCATTTTCATATTCACTGTTGAAAAAATAAAAAAGCGTTTATAAAAAACGCTTTTTATTGTCAATTAATTTTAATCTGATTTAAGTAATCGCCCCGCCGTCAACAATTACAATTTCGCCGTTCATAAAACTGTTGCGGTCGCTGACCATAAAAGCAGCGTATTCGGCGAGTTCTTCCGGCTTTCCGCTTCTTCCTTTAGAAACCCAGAAATCGTGCATTTTTAATAAACGCTCAGGCAGCGTATTTCCCAAATCCGTATCGAAAATTCCGGCGGCAATGGCATTGACGGAAATACCGAAATTGGCAGCTTCACGCGAAAGACATTTGGTGAAACCGATCATCGCCGCTTTTGAAGTCGCGTAGTGAACTGAGGTTGGCAAACTGCGAATCGCGCCGACCGAAGTGATATTTAAAATCGCGCCGAGCCGTTCTCGAATCATCTGTTTGTAAAACGGTTTGGTCACGGCAAATAAACTGTTGACGTTCGTATCAACAACCCAATCCCAGCTTTTATCGGTTGTTGTTGCAAAATTATCGGGTTTGTTAACCGCCGCATTGTTGACCAAAAGATTAACCGCTCCCCAAGCATCGAAAATTTCGCGCGCGACTTTTTTCATACCGACCCGGTCGGTCACCGACACTTTGTACGACAATGCCTGTCTTCCGTGCGCTTCGATTTTCTTTTTCGTTTCTTCAGCAAGCGCATCGCTCGAAAAATAATTAAAAGCAACGTCGGCACCTTCACGCGCAAAAACCTCGCAAATCGCCGCGCCGATGCCGCGCGTTCCGCCCGACACAAAGGCGCGTTTTCCTTCAAGTAAAAGACTCAAAATTTTTTCTCCATTGATAAAAACTGACTTTTTATAAGAACTTAAAAAGAAAGGTTAATTAAATTGATGAAAACTGACAAGTGTTGAAAATAAAATCTCAAGCGGCGACAATTTGCGGTTGAGCGACTTCTTTTTTGGCGGGAAGCAGCGCGGAGATTTCCTCGATGATGCGCTGCGTTGAATTCGGAATCGCCAAATTTATCGTTGCCGCTTTCATCGCCGCATATTTTACCGAATCATCAAGCAGATTTTGGATCGTCGGCACAATGTCGTCTGATTTTGCAAGCAGAATTCCGGCGCCCTTTTTCTCAAGCAGCGCGACCGTTCCGGCTTCCTGCGGCATCGGCGGCGTTGTCGTGTCCGCGATAATTGGCAGACGGCAGGCTAACGCTTCAAAAGTCGTCAAACCGCCGAGCTTGGAAATCATCACATTTGCCGACTGCATAATTTTTTCAATTTCGTCGGAATAACCGATGACTTTGATCGGAAATTTTGCGGTTTTGGCGAGTTCCTCGGCTTCTTTTTTGAGCGCCTCGTTTTTTCCGGCGAGAAAAACCGCTTGAACATCCAGATCGCCGCGCACGAATTCGCGAAAAATTTGCGGAATATTGCCGCCGCCAACCCAACCGGCGTTGACGAAAACGGTAAATTTATCGGGATTTAATCCAAAAGCTGTTCGAGCTTTTTGCGCATCAACTTCATCAACTTCGCGGAATTTCGGGTGAACCGGCATTCCTGAAATCTTGATTTTCTCCGGCGCAATGCCGTAATCAATCAATTGCCTTTCCGCGTCTTCGTTTGCCACCAGATAAAGCGAAACATCATTGCACGCCCAGCCTTTCCAAAAACCGTAACACGGATCCGTGACAACCGTCACAAGCGGAATTTGATCGGCTAGTTTTAGATTTTTCAAAATTCGCGCGAAAATATGCTGCGTCATCGGATGAACGCTGACGACGACGTGCGGACACCATTTTTCAAATATTTCCGTGCAGAAACCGATGCAGCGCCGCATAAAAAACTCGCGCGTCTCCGGGCGAAAACGATTCATCGCCCAGTATAAATATTTCATCCAGTGCTGTTTATTTTTCAGCGTCCAATTGTAAACTTTGACGAGTTTTTCCGTGACATGATGCGATTCTTCGACCGCTTTGACAACGCGAACGGCAACCGATTTCCCTTCCCAAAAATTCTGCACCCCTTCGACTAAAGCCGCCGCCGCCGAGCGATGCCCGCCGCCGGTGTCAGATGAAATAATAAGAATTTTTGGTGTATTATGCGGCATCAATTTCACAATTCGGACATAAAAAATCAGCGCGAAACTTTAATTAACACTTTAATTTAACAAAATTTCGCGCCGATTTTTATCATTTGTCATTAAACAGCGACACTTTCCGTCTGCGGCTCATTAACAATCAAGTCTTTTGCCGCTTTTTTCATTTGTTTTTCGAGTTTTTTAATCTGAATTAAATGTTTCGGATTAAACGGCAGACTCGGGTAATACGAATTCGATTCGTGCGTGCAGAAACAGCCCGAAGCGGCGTGTTTGCGGCGCGCTTTCATTTCCGGCGAATTCCAAACGGCTTGAAAATTCCAGTCGTAATCGCGCAGATTGCCGATAGCGTCAAGATTTTCGCACGAAGAAATTGTGCCTTCATCGTAAATTACGGCTCCGGCGGTTCCGGCGTAACACTTCATCTGCGCTTCGCCGGTTTCTTTGGTTTTAGCGATCAAATCGTGCATATAAAGATCAATCGCCGCTTTGAAAAAGCCGGACGAACCGCCGTAATTATTTTTGATCGCTGAATTTTTCACGTCGTCGAGAATCATCTGCGACAGTTTCGCATAACGATTGTGATCGAAATTCAACTCGTTCGGATCTTTTGACGGCGGACGAATGTAATTGATATTAATTTTATCCGGCTTCAAGTCGTGTTTTAAGAAATCGTACCAATCAAAAATCGTGTCCTGATTCGAATTCATCACGCAGGTGCAGGTTTGCACGTCAATATTCGGAAAATCTTTTTTCATTTCGCGCAAAGTGCGCGCCGTGTGAATCGCTTTGTCCCAGCTTCCCGCTTTCTGGCGAATTTTTTCGTGCTGATCTTTTAAGCCGTCAATGCCGAGCGCGATAGTCACGTTGAGATTCGGATTTTCCTGACAAATGCGCGTCACATCCGGGAAAATTCGCGGATGAATTTGCCCGTTCGACATTAAATAAACCGATTCGAGTTTGTTGTTGCGATGAAACGCGCCGACGATTTCCGGCAAATCTTTACGCG
>SXVE01000404.1 GCA_005790265.1 Acidobacteriota bacterium
GTATCTGCGCCCGCTCTACGACGCGCTGTTTGATTTGGTCGATAACGAGCGCGTCACGAAAATGCTCGAAAAACGCATTATCGAAATCGCGCCGCTGGCTTTTATGCGCGGTCGAACGTTATCCGACGCGTTTATCATTCTCGACGAAGCGCAGAATACGACGAGCGAGCAAATGAAAATGTTTCTGACGCGTATCGGTTTCGGTTCAAAAGCCGTTGTCACCGGCGATAAAACGCAGATTGATTTGCCGCGCGGTCAGAAAAGCGGTCTCAAGGAAGCCGAAGGGATTCTGGCTAATTTGGACGGCATTGAATTCGTGCATTTTAACGACCGCGACGTGGTTCGGCACAAACTCGTGCAAATGATTGTGCGCGCATACGAATCACACACTTCCAAAGAAGAAGCGGAAAATGCCGACCGTCGCGGCTTTGACAACAGATAATGGTCGAAATCGTTAACAACCAGCGCAAATATAAACTCGAATGGGAAACTTTTCGGACTTTTGCCGAAACAGCCGTCGAGGAAATATCCGAAGCCGAGCAGAAAAATTTCACCGTCGCCTTCATTTCCGACCGGCGGATGCGCGAACTGAATAAAACTTTTCGCGAAAAAAATTCGACGACCGACGTTTTATCGTTTCCGTTTGATCCGAACGAATTTGAACTCGGCGAAGAAACGCTCGGCGAAATCGTTATTTCCATCGAACAGGCGGAAAAACAAGCGGCGGAAAATGATCTGTCGCTCGCCAGTGAAATCAAACAATTGATTCTGCACGGCATTCTGCATTTATGCGGTTACGATCACGAAACCGATGCCGGCGAAATGAACCGGCGCGAACTGAAACTGCGTGAAACTCTCGCAATCTGATTTACAATCAGCCGAAAATTAAATTTTTTATTGGTAATAAAAATAATAAATAAAAAAAGGACGAAGCGGTTATTTGACGAAATGCCTAAAAATGATCGCTTCGTCTTTTTTTGTTTAATTTTTTTTCAGAAGAATTCAGCGAAGCAAGTTTTTTTAATCGGCAAACGTTTGTGTTAATCTGTCGTTAAAATTTATGAGCCAAACACAAAAAAAAGCCGAGCCGTGCGTGATGGTAATTTTCGGCGCAACCGGCGATTTGACGAAACGCAAACTTTTTCCGGCGCTTTATAATTTAGCGAAACAGGGATTTTTGCCCGACAACTTCGCTGTCATCGGCGTTGGTCGCCAGGAGCTCGAAACCGCAGATTTCTGGAGCAAAATCAGCGCCGATTTAAACGAATTCGTCGGCGCGGGCGTTGATAAAAATTTGATTAAATGGTTTCAGGACAGAACTTATTACACCGGCGGCGATTTTGACGACGATAAAAAATTATTCAAAGACATCAAAACTCTGCTCGCCGAAGTTTGCGAAAAACATCAGATACCGGAAAACTTTTTTTATTATCTCGCGACGCCGCCGCAGCTTTTTGCCAATGTTTCGGAAAAAATCAGCAAAAACGGTTTGGCTAAACAGACAAACGGAAATTGGCGGCGTTTTATTTACGAAAAACCGTTCGGGCGCGACCTCGAATCCGCCAGGAAATTGAACGCCGAACTGCTCAAGATTCTCGACGAAAGCCAGATTTACCGCATTGACCATTATCTCGGCAAAGAAACCGTCCAGAATATTCTAGTTTTTCGCTTCGGCAACAGTATTTTCGAGCCGATTTGGAATCGAAATTACGTTGATCATGTGCAGATTACCGTCGCCGAAAAACTCGGCGTCGAATCGCGCGGCGGTTATTACGACACAGCCGGAGCGCTGCGCGATATGATTCCGAATCATATTTTTCAGCTCGTGACGCTGACCGCAATGGAACCGCCGGTTTCGTTTGAAGCCGACGCGGTGCGCAACGAACAAGCAAAAATCCTGCACGCGATTCAGCCGTTTTCGCCGGAAGACGTGCTGCATAAAACCGTGCGCGGACAATACGGCGACGGCGTGATGGACGAAAAAACTTTTACGTCGTATCGCCGCGAGGAAAATGTTGCCGCCGAATCTAATACGGAAACTTACGCGGCGCTGAAACTCTCGATTGACAACTGGCGCTGGGCGAACGTGCCTTTTTACGTGCGAACCGGCAAACATCTGGCGGAAAAACACACGGAAATCGTCGTGCAATTTAAAAAAGCGCCGTTTATGCTGTTTCGCGACACGCCGATTGAACGATTGACGACGAACCGAATCGTCATTCACATTCAGCCCGACGAAGGAATCACGCTGCATTTCGGCGCGAAAACTCCCGGTCCAATCGTCAATATGGGCGCGGTTGATATGGATTTCAATTACGTCGAGTTTTTCGGCGAAACGATTTCGACCGGCTACGAACGGCTTTTGTTCGATTGTATGATCGGCGACGCGACGCTGTTTCAGCGCGCCGATATGGTCGAAGCGAGCTGGGGAATTGTGTCGCCGATTCTCGATGTCTGGCACGCGATTCCGGCGCGCGATTTTCCCAATTACGAATCCGGTTCGTGGGGTCCGGCGGAAGCCGATGCGCTGCTCGCGCAGGACGGACGCAAATGGAAAAATACGGTTGAAAAATAAAAAAATGGCACCGGTAATCCAAACATTTTCCGACGTTGAATCGCTGTATCTCGCGTCTGCTGAATTATTTCTCGCCATCGGGAAATCCGCCATCGAGCGGCGCGGACAATTTACCGTCGCGCTTGCCGGCGGCTCGACGCCAAAAACGCTGTACGAAAAACTTTCGCATTCGGACAAAAACAAACTCGATTGGAAAAAAACGTTCTTTTTTTTCGGTGACGAACGCAATGTCGCTCCGACCGACGACGAAAGCAATTACCGAATGGCGCGCGAAAGTTTTTTCGCGCCGCTGCAAATCGCGGAAAACAATATTTTCCGCTGGCAAACCGAATTACAGGACGCGGCGAAAACCGCCGCCGCTTACGAACAGACAATTAGAAAGTTTTTTTCGCTGTCGGCAAAAGATTTTCCGCGTTTTGATTTGATTCTGCTCGGAATGGGCGACGACGGACACACGGCTTCGCTTTTTCCGGCAACCACCGCACTGACCGAATCGGAGAAAATTGCCGTTGCCAATTACGTGGAAAAACTTGACGCCAACCGCCTGACGCTGACATTTCCCGCGATTAATAATGCCGAGAACATCATTTTTCTGGTTACGGGCGAGAAAAAAGCGCCGGTTTTGCGCGAAATTTTTGACGGCAAAACGCCGCACGAACGCTTTCCGGTTCAATCTGTAAAC
>SXVE01000405.1 GCA_005790265.1 Acidobacteriota bacterium
ATTCGCCTGCTGCATTTTTTCAAGCACGGCAAACAATTTCTCTTTTTTCGATTCATCCGAAACTTTCGGCTCTTCATCCAAAATCGTCACCAACGCCCGCTGCCTTTTTTTCAGACGAATCTCCGTCAGCAACTCAATCTTGCCGCTTTCGTTCACTACTGCTTCTAATGTCTGAATCATAATGTTGAAATTTTAACATAAACTTTTATTGCTTACAGAAACATTTTTGCTCGGATTCATTATGCCGTTCGATTTGGAATTTTGTTTGTTCAAGAATACTACTGGTCATAATAATAAGCCGTAATTCCGCTATTATGCTTTCTCTGATTTTGTTTCGCCCAATTTTTAAAATCAAGACTGCTGCCGGAATTTTTCCAGTCGCTGTAACTTTTAACAAGTTCTAGTTCCGTTTCAAGTTCTTGATTCCAATGATGTTTTTCTTCTTGATCTGTTAATTGAGCAATGTGTTGTTTTGCGAGGACTGCTTGTTGTAAATCTTCTGCCGGTTCACCAATATAATAATCCGGCAAATGATGCGTCGAGTAGGAAATTCCGTAAGAAAGCCGATCTATCAGAAATACTCTCGCTTTATCGTCCTGCGGATTTATATCTAAAGCCTTATTTATATAATCGTACTCGTTAAAAACCCTACCTAACCATCTGAAAGGTCGGCTGTCATTAAATTCTTTTTCAGTCCAGGTAATTAATATTTCTTTAAGTTCGATACTTAGTTGGTGAGGTAAAGGTCCATAGTCTGCATCTTCGACACTTTCAGCAAGTTCATAAATAAATACCACAAATTCCGTTTTTTGCTTAAAGGTAAATAATTTAAAGTTTTCAATAAATATATTTAGCTTTTCAAAAGACTGCTTCCTAAGACCTTTTTCTCGCAGTTTGCAATATTCACTATAATTACTCCAAAGCGGATTCAATAATGCCTTTTCTGCTACATTCAACAAAGCTTGATTTTGAGATTCTGCAATCATATTTATAATTTAGACAAACATCTTGCCCGGATTCAAAATGCCGTTCGGGTCGAAAACCTTTTTAATTCCTTTCATCACTTCGAGCGTCGGCAGATCAATTGCCATATCGAGATATTGAGCTTTAACGTAGCCGATGCCGTGTTCGCCGCTGATTGAGCCGCCGAGGTCAACCGATAATTGAAATGTTTCTTTGACGCATTCCCTGGCGCGCCGGATTGATTCGGAATCGTCTTTGTCGCACATAAAATTAACGTGGATGTTGCCGTCGCCGGCGTGTCCGAAATTGGCGACGAAAGTATTGTGTGCGCGCCCGATTTCTTCGATTTTGCGAATCAGTTCGGGAACCTGCGAGCGCGGCACGACGACATCTTCGTTGAGTTTTAAAGTGCCGTATTTCATTAAGCTCGGCGAAATGGCGCGGCGCACGTCCCAGAGTTTGTCTTCTTCTTCTTTCGAGCGCGAGCGCAAGATGTCAAAACCGTCGTTTGCTTCCAAGATTCGTTCAATCATCTCGGCGTTTTTCTCCACCTCATCTTTGAAACCGTCAACCGCGACAATCAAAATCGCGCCCGCTTCTTTCGGCAGACCGAACGCGAAATTCTGCTCGATGGCGCCGATGCAGTTTTGGTCAATCACTTCCATCGCCATCGGCAGCAAACCTTCGGGCGTGAATTTCGTCAAGACTTTACACGCCAGTTCCATTGATTTAAACGAAGCGCGCACGGTCGCCGTCGCTTCCGGCATCGGCAACAGTTTTAAAGTCGCTTCGGTGATAATTCCCAAAAGTCCTTCCGAGCCGCACATCAAGCCGGTCAGATCGAAACCGACGACGTTTTTGACGGTTTTACCGCCCGTGCGAATGATTTCGCCGGTCGCGGTGACGACTTCCAAACCTAAAACCGAATGTTTCGTCACGCCGTATTTCGGCGTGCGCATTCCGCCCGCGTTTTCGGCAATGTTGCCGCCGATAAAAGAATCCTTGTAACTCGCCGGATCAGGCGGAAAAAGCAGTCCGTGTTTTTCGACCGCCTGCTGCAAATCCCACGTCGTTAAACCCGGCTGACAAACGACATATAAATCGTCGGCGGAAATTTCAATAATTTTGTTCATTCGATCCGTGCCGATCACAATTCCGCCGTCAACCGGCACCGCGCCGCCCGTGTAACCGACGCCGCCGCCGCGAGCTGTCACGGGAAAAATTTCCGCGTTGGCGAGCTTTAAAATCTCCGACATTTCTTTGGTCGTCGCAGGAAAAACAACCGCTTCCGGCGGAAATTTTTCCTTGACGGCATCCGCGCCGTAAGGCTCGACTTTTTCCGGTTCGACTAAAACGTTTTCCGCGCCGACGATTTCTTTTAATTTTTCGATTACTTCCGGTTTTGAAGCATTTGTTGTGGCGCGTGGTTTCGATTGAAAGTGAATTGATGAATACATAAGATTCATTTTAATTTATCGAGCATTGATAAAAAAAGGCACGGCGGCTTTTTGGCGAATTGGTCGAAGATTTTAAGAAAAAATCGGCGCGGGCGGATTTTCGTCACAAATTAAATGCGCGCGGTGTTTTCTTATTGATTAAAGAGAAAATCTTCAAAAGTTCCGAACTCGATAAAGTTCAGGAAAACTTTTCCAAACAACAAAAAACCAGGAGAAATTGATGAAAAATTTAGTTGTTTTATTTTTTATGACGCTGACGATGACTTTAGCAGCGAGTGCGCAAACGAGTGGCGAGAAAGATGCGGTGAGACAAGCCGCGCTCGATTATGTCGAGTCGGTTTACAATGTCAGCCCGGATTTGGTCGAGCGCAGCGTTCATCCCGAACTGGTCAAACGCGGATTTTTTATTAAAAAAGACGAAACCGCTTACACGCCGTCAACGATGACGTTCGCGCAACTCGTCGAATTGTCGAAAAATTATAATAAAAGCGGCAAGCTGCCGAAAGACGCGCCGAAAGAAGTCGTCGTTTACGAAGTTTCCGATCAGACAGCGAGCGCAAAAGTGACTGCCGTTTGGGGAATTGATTACCTGCATCTCGCCAAATATGACGGCAAATGGAAAATCATCAACATTCTCTGGCAAAGTCCGCCGAAGAAAAACTGATCGGATTTGAATAAATTGTAAAACGAAAAATCGAGCGGGAAAATTATCGAGGCGCGTTTTGATTACGGTCTTTTTTAATTAATGAACCATTTCCATTTGTCGCCGGGCGTAGACGAGTTCGGCGACGAACGTTTGAAATGAGAAATTTTCCTGTTTTTCGGCGAGCGAACGCTGGCGCAAAATTGTCCAGTCTTCTTTCGGAACTTGTTTAAAGGCTTCAATGACCTGGGGGTCGAACTGCGTTCCCGAAAATTTTTCCAGCTCGGCGAGCGCCGCTTCGTACGAACAGCCTTTGCGGTAAACGCGGTCGCTGACCATCGCGTCGAAAGCGTCGGCGACCGAGAAAATGCGCGCTCCGATGTGAATATCTTCGCCGCATAAACCGTTCGGATAACCGGTGCCGTCCCATTTTTCGTGATGCTGCGAAACAACGCGCGACGCGCCTTCGAGAAAAGCGATGTTGCGCAAAATCTTTTGTCCGTGCAGCGGATGCAGCTTCATTTTTCGCCATTCATCATCATTTAAAGCGGCGGGTTTGCGCAGAACCGCATCGGGCACGCCGATTTTTCCGATGTCGTGAAGCAGCGCGCCGAGTTCCAAATCGCGCAGCAGTTCTTTGTCGAGACCGAGTTCGTAAGCGAGCCGCAAACTAAAAGTAACGACTCTTTCGGAATGTCCGTGCGTTTCAAAATCGCGGGTTTCGAGCGCCTGCACCAGTGCTTTTAAAGTCGCGCGATACGAACTTTCGATTTCTTCGAGCGCTTTGTCGAGTTCGGCGGTGCGTTCGGCGACGAGTTCTTCGAGATGATATTGATAACGCTCTTTGAGCGAAACGAGTTCGTACTGCTCGAAAGCGCGCGCAATCGTCGTTTCGATTTTCTTCATCTCAAACGGCTTTTGAATCACTTCAAAAGCTCCGGCGCGAAAGGCGCGCACCGTATTTCCCGCCGAATCGCTTTCGCTGATAATAATCAGCACCGAACGCGGCGAAAATTTTTGGAGAAACGGAATCAATTCGAGACCGTTAAACTGCGGCTGCATTACGGACGTCACAATAACCGCATATTCTTTTTGTTGTATCTTTTCGACCGCCGCGGCAATCGAATCCGCTTCGTCACAGTGATATTTTTTCCCGAGATAACTGGCTAAAAGTTTCTGTCGGGCTGAATTATAGTCAATTAAAAGCAGATTTTTTTCGCTTAAAATGTCGTAGAACATAAATTTTGCGGAATTTCGGGGGTGGAAATTAAGATTAGGAAAACGCAAGATCGGCTGGAGTATCGGTAAAACAACTTTTGCAGCCAACAAAATTTAACACAATCCAATCTTTATTTGCAAACAATTTTATAAATTCGTTCAACCGCTCGCAAAAAGCGTTGACCGAACAAAATTACCGTCCGGCTTCTTGACGTAAAAGTCGAAGCGTTTTATCATCATAAATTCACGCCGAAGTGGCGAAATTGGTATACGCACCAG
>SXVE01000406.1 GCA_005790265.1 Acidobacteriota bacterium
GTCGCCCTCGGCGCCCATCCCAGGCAGCGATATGAAGCGTACGGCCGGCGACACGGCGATTCCGCGGGCGCGCGCGTGGGCAACGATGGCTCTGGCCACAGGATGCTCGGAGGACGATTCGACGGCGGCGGCGTATTGTTCGCGCCAGTCAATCGGCTTTTTTTCTTTCGGTTTGAAGTTGTTGAGAATTTTTTCGGCGAGATTTGGTTTGATTAAAAAGCGAGAAACTGCGGGTTCGGCGTTGTTGTGTTTTTCGACTTCGCGGCGAATCCGCGTTTCGACAATTTCGCGGGCGGAAACAATTTTCCTCGGAAAATCGAGCGTGAATGACGGCGCTTCATCGCTCTGCCCGTAAAGCGTTTCGTCTTTGATCGTCAGTGTTGCGTGCATATTTTTCTCCTTAAATGGTTATCAAAAAAGCACGAACATTCTAACATTGTTTCACAGATGAAACAAGATTTATTTCAGTGAAAAATCAACAAAGTTCTTCGACATATTCGCCTAAAATTTTCAACGCTTTTGCCAAATCGGTTTGTTTAACCAGCAGGTGATCACGTGAAAAAGCGGACAGCGCGACGATGGAAATTTCCCTTTCGGCTAAGATGCGCGTAATTTCGGCGAGAAAGCCGACGACCGAAAAATCAAGCTCGATGTCGAACGTCAGCAGACGAAAATTACGCTCGGTTTTCGCGTTCAAAACCGCGTAGCGAATTTTCTCAAAATCAATTTCGTCGAGCAAGAGCGTCGTTTCATAACGATCTTTGAAAATCATAAACGGCGCGGTCATTCGCGGCGAAAGCTCAGGATTTTCGAGCAATTTCGTCCAGCTTTCCTCGCTGAGGGACACGAGCGCAAAAGTTTCCGGCGCGACTTCGACGCGCGTTTTCTTTAGTATTTCGAGAGCGTTCATTTTTTCTAAACTTCGACAACCGTCGTCACAATCACGGGCTTCGTGCCGGTTTCTTTTTGCACGAATCGTTTGAGGTGAATGCGGAGTTTTTCCTGAAAACCGTTGCGGTCGGCGATTTCCGCCGGTTTGAGCGCGGCGACGGCTTCGGCGATTGACTGGCGCGCTTCGGCGGTAAAACCGTTGGCGAGATTGACGTTGGCGACGCCCTGAAACGCGATGTGCGGTTCGCCGGCGAGCTGGTTGGTTTTTCGGTCAATTTTGACAACGAGCGTAATCGCGCCGCCGTAAGCGAGTTTTTTGCGTTCGCGGATGATGTCGTATTGAATTTCGGCGAGCGATTCTTCGTCAATAAACGCGTTGTCCAGATGATTGTGCGCCGCGACGCGCGCGCCGCGTTCGTCGAACTCGAGCACGTCGCCGTTTTCGATCAGCAGAACGTTTGCGTCCGAATAACCGGCGACGTGATTTTTAACGTATTCTTTGTGGCGGAAAAGCATCCAGTATTCGCCGTGAATCGGAATTAAGAATTTCGGGCGCGCCGTTTCGGTGATGATTTTGATGTCTTCCTGCGAAGCGTGACCGGAAACGTGGACAAGACGGCGTTTTTCTTCGATGATGTTCGCGCCGCGTTTGTAAAGATGCCCGATCAGCCGCGAAATATTGCGTTCGTTGCCGGGAATGATGCGCGCCGACAGCACGACCGTGTCGCCTTTTTCGATTTCCAGACCTTTATAAGTCGTCGTCGCCATATTCCACAGCGCCGCGCGATTTTCTCCCTGCGAGCCGGTGACGATGTAAACGATTTGATCGTCGTCGAGCGCGCGCGATTCGCCGAGTCCGACGAGCGTGTTGTGCGGAATGTTCAAAAGTCCCTGTTCCTGCGCGATTTCAACGTTTTTCTGCATCGAACGACCGAGCACGCAGACTTTTTTGTCAAACTGCTGCGCCAAATCGAAAATCACCTGAAGGCGATGCAGCGAAGATGAAAACGTGCCGACGATAATGCGTCCTTCGGCGGTGGCGAAAATTTCTTCAAACGCCGGAATCACGGCTTGCTCGGACGGCGTTCTGCCCGGAACCGTCGCATTCGTCGAATCGCCGAGCAAAGCCAATACGCCCGCGTCGCCGTATTTTTTCAGCGTCGCCAAATCATACGGCTTGCCGATCACCGGCGTTTCGTCAATTTTATAATCGCCCGTGTGAATAATTGTGCCGATTGGCGTTTGAATCGCCAGCGAAAAACATTCGATCAGGGAATGCGACGCGTGAATGAATTCGATTTTGAAATTGCCGATTTCGATAATGTCGTTCGCTTTGACGCGGTGCAGCAAAACCTCGTCGAGCATCCGGTGTTCGTCCAGACGCTTTTCGGCAAGCGCGAGCGTAAAGCGCGACGAATAAACGGGCAAATTAAACTTTTTCAAAAAATAAGGCAGCGCGCCGATGTGGTCTTCGTGTCCGTGCGTTAAAATCAGCGCCGTCAAATCGTCGCGATAATCTTCTAAAAAATTAAAATCGGGAATCGAAATATCAACTCCGTAAGGTGTTTCTTCAGGAAAGCCCATTCCGGCATCAACGACGATCATTTCGTCGCCGCAGCGAATTCCCATACAATTCATTCCGAATTCGCCGATGCCGCCGAGCGGTATTATTTCAACTTTGTTCACTTTTTCTACTTTCTCGCTTGTCTATTTAGTTTATTATGTCAGCGATTTTAGCATAAAACCGCGTTTACCGTTGCCGCGCGCTCCAAAAATCTCGCGGCGACGCTCAAGAGTTTGCCATCTGCCGCAATCTTTTATCAGTTGATAAACAGCAATCGCCGGTGAAACTCAATAAATCGCCGTTGACTTGCACGAATCAGCGTAAACTTGCACGAATCGCCCGTTAACTTGCGCGAATCATCATAAACCTTGATGAATCACGCGTTGACCTGCGTGAATCAGTTGTTGAGATGCACGAATCGTCGTGAACTTTGATGAATCGTGCGTTGACTTACCCAAATCATCCGTTCAGATGCGCGAATTGTCGTGAACTTTGATGAATCGTGCGTTGACTTGCACAAATCGCCGTAAACTTGCGCGAATCAGCGTGAACTTGCGCGAAGCGGCACGGAATTTGACCGAAAACGAATATAATCTTCGCCGCGCGCCAGTGCGCGAAACCGCTTGCGCCGCATTTTTAGACATTGCCCGCGCTTTTTGTTATTCTAAATCCGACAATTTGTTTGAGGGGAGTAGATAGCCCGAAATTTCGGGTTTGTCGAAGTCGTCAATACAATCGTTTCTAGTCAGAACGATTCGGCTCGACAAAGTAAATATCAAGACCTTTTGCGACGCAATTTTATATTGCCGCGAAAGGTCTTTTCCTTTTGGCGGTGCAAAAATTTTAAGGAGATTTGACAATTTATGCTATTCCCTTTTGCCGAATATTGGTGGTTTTACGCCGGATTTCTGGTGTTCGTTTTCTTTATGCTCGCGCTCGATCTGGGCGTTTTCAACAAAAAGGCGCACGTCGTTTCGTTCAAGGAAGCGACGACCTGGAGCATCATCTGGGTCGCGCTCGCGCTCATTTTCAACGCCGGATTTTATTATTACGCGTCCTCGAAATTCGGCGCGGAAATCGGACAAACCGCCGCGCTGCAATTTTTGACCGGCTACGTGCTCGAATATTCCCTTTCGATTGATAATATTTTCGTGTTCGTGCTCGTGTTCAGTTATTTCGGCATTCCGCCCGAATACAAACACCGCGTGTTGTTTTACGGCATTCTGGGCGCGCTGTTTTTTCGCGCCGTCTTCATCGCGCTCGGTTCGGCGCTGCTGTCGTTTCACTGGGTTATTTATATTTTCGGCGCGTTTTTGATTATCACCGGAATCAAAATGTTTTTCTCAAGCAACGAGGAAATCGAACCGGAAAAGAATTTTTTAATCAGAATTTTCAAGCGTTTTATGCCGGTCACGCACGAAATTGACGGCAAAAGTTTCTTCGTCATCAAAGACGGCGTTCGCCACGCGACGCCGCTGTTTATCGCGCTTTTATTTCTCGAAGCGACCGACATTATTTTTGCGGTGGACAGCGTTCCGGCGATTTTCTCGATCACGAGCGAACCGTTGATCGTGTTCACGTCAAACATTTTCGCGATTATGGGCTTGCGCTCGATGTATTTTATGCTCGCCGGCGTGATTGATAAGTTTTACCTTTTGAAATTCGGTCTGGCGATTGTGCTGATTTTCGTCGGCTTGAAAATGGTCTGGCTCAATCCGCTGTATGACGGACATTTCCCGATCACGTGGAGCTTGGGAATCATTTTGGGA
>SXVE01000407.1 GCA_005790265.1 Acidobacteriota bacterium
GAAATGCCCCGCCGAACCTTTGCCCATATAAGCGACGCACGGTTCGCCGCCGACTTTCGCGCTCGCCGCTTCGAGAATCGGCTGAACGTGCCGGTAAGATTTTTCGCTTCCGCCCGGCATAATTGACGCGCCGTGCCGCGCGCCTTCTTCGCCGCCGGAGACGCCGACGCCCATAAATTCGATGCCGCGCTCGGTCAGAAACTTTTCGCGCGTTTCCGTATCGGTGAAATGCGAATTGCCGCCGTCAATGATGATGTCGCCTTTTTCCAAATGCGGCAAAAGATCGTTAATCACCGAATCAACGATTTTTCCCGCCGGAACGAGCATCATAATCGTGCGCGGCTTTGCCAGTTTGCCGACGAATTCCGCGACCGTTGCCGCCGAATCAATCGGCATTCCCGCGCCTTCTTCGTGCAACAGCTGGCGCTTCGCTTCGTCCAAATCATAACCGACGCACGAAAATTTATGTTCCGCGACGTTCAGCAGAAAATTTCTGCCCATCGTTCCGAGTCCGACCATTCCGAATTGTGCATTTTCCATAAATTTATTTTAACCGAAACAACAAAACGCGCAAGATTCTGCGGAAAAATTTAAATGTAAAAATTTAACCGTTTGTCATAAATTGCCGCGCGGCGGTGTTTTGTTTTCAACGCAGTAAAAAAATTAAAAATAAAGGGGGAGAATTATGCAGAGAATATTTTTATCGTTGGCGACAGTGTTAGTTTTATCGTTTTCGATTTTCGGGCAATCGAGCGCCAAAGTCGTGGCGGCAAGCGAAATCATCGAACAATTCGAGAAAGGCGGGAAAATCGCTTACGAAAATGTCACGGTTGCAGGCGATCTCGATTTAACGAATCTGCCGAACCGGACGAACGACGCCGTTTACCCGGAAAAAAATAAAACGGCGCGCGTCTATTCGGCGAAAATCGCGCAACCGATGTCGTTCAAAAACGTCGTGTTTAACGGAAAAGTGGATTTCTTCCGCAAAGCCGAAAACGCGCGGGAAATCAGCGAATATCGTTTGCAGTTTGGCAGCGCGGTCGTTTTTGAAAACTGTATTTTCAATCAAACGGTTGACCTTGAATTAACGAATTTCGACGCTGCAGTTTCGTTTGCCGATTCGGTTTTCAAAGCAAAGCCGTCGTTTATTCGCATCGGGCTTCAAAAAACGCCGGATTTCACGCGAACTGTTTTTGAAAACGGCTCAATTTTCAAAAATTTCCAAGCCGATCAGCCGCAGAATCTCTCCGCCGCCGCGCTTTCCACTTTCTACGCGAACTATCTCAAAACCGAATGAAATCGGCTTGACGTTTCGGGCAAAGATTTAGCAATCTGTCTACATGAAAACTTTGCTCGAAGCGATTCGCCCGACGACTTTTGTTGAATCGGAAAAACTGAAAACATTCACGAATCTGGACATCACCATCGCCGCCGAAACTTTTCAGCATACGGGAAGTTTTAAGTTTCGCGCGGCTTATAATCTTGCGCTGAACGTGAAAAACCCGCACATTATCACTGCTTCGTCAGGAAATTTTGGTCAGGCGCTGGCTTACGCGTGTCGTTTGACTGGCAAACGCTGCACGGTTGTAATGCCGGAAACTTCGGCGCAAGTAAAAATCGAAGCCGTGAAAAACTACGGCGCAACGGTCGAACTGGTTGATACGAAAAAAATCGCCCGCGCCGAACGCGTCGCGCAACTGATGCGGGAGTTTCCCGAAGCGTACCAGGCAAGCGCTTACGATGATTTGTTCGTCATTGACGGCAATTCGACCATCGGCGACGAAATCGCCGAAAAAAGTTTCGATGTCGTCATCTCGCCGGTCGGCGGCGGCGGTTTGATCGCCGGAATTTCAAAAGGTTTGTGCCGCAACGGTCATCAAGCCGAGTTAATCGGCGCGGAACCGCTGCTGGCAAACGACGCGGCGCGCTCGCTTCGCGCCGGAAAAATTGTCGCTAATGAATACGAGCCGCAAACCATCGCCGACGGCGCGCGCACTCTCAGTTTGGGCACACATAATTGGGCGATTATCGAAAAAGGCGTCGCGGAAATCGTCGAAGTGCCGGACGAAAAAATTATGGATGCCGTGCGTTTGTTATTTAATTTAGCAAACTTAAAGTGCGAACCGACCGGCGCGCTGACGTTGGGCGCGGTGTTGGAAAAACCCGCTCGTTTCAGCGGCAGAAAAGTTTGTCTCGTCGTCAGCGGCGGAAACGTTGACGCGGAAGTTTACCGCCGCATTTTAGCTGCCTGATTTTACAGCAAAAAACTCTTTACTCGATTTTTCGATTTTTGTTATACTTTTGACAGGCAATAACAATATTTGCCGAACTGGAGCCTGTTTTTGAGGCTTTTTTACTTTAAAGCCAAAGCTGTTTTTTTGGTTTTTGATTATTTTTAGGAAAATTGAGAGGGGAAATTGTATGAGGTTAAAAAGAGTGACAATCGGATTTGTCATCGTTTCATTGATGGCGGTTTGCTTGTCGTTAGTTTCCGGAGCGCCTGCACCGGAAACGCCGGTTGAACAAATATCAGAATCAACGATTAACAAATAAAAAATATACTGTATTAGAAATTTAAAACTGAATAAAACAAAAAACAAAGCTGCTGATTTTCTGTTGAAAATCAGCAGCTTTGTTTTTTGCATTGTGTTTCGCCGGTGATTATTTCGCGCTTGTTGCGGGCTGTGCTTCTAGATTTTCTTCGGTCAGGTGTTCGAGCGCGCGACGGCTAATCGCACCGATCACAAAAGCCGAAAAAATCGTCGCGACAATGCCGAAAATCAGCAGCCACGCGTCTTCGGGATTGTTAAAACTGAGTTCGGAAAGTCCCGCGCCGACGAAAACGACGGCTGAAGAACGAGGCAGCATTCCGAAAAAAGTGCCGATCAAAAACGATTGCAGCGGCACGCGCGCCGAAGCCATTAAAAAATTCGTCAGCGCAAACGGCATCGCTGGAGAAAGCCGCAGCAGAAAAATGATCAGAGTCGTGCGCCGAACTGATTGACCGAGTAGCGCCGTGTAAATCGCTTTCGCTTTCGGATGCGCACCGAAAACTTCGGGCAGACGGTCGCCGACAATTCGCGAATTTATCAAAAAAGACGCGAGCGCCGCGCCGACAATTCCCGTCATTAATAAAGTAATGCCGAGCGGAAAACCGAACGCCCAGCCGCCGAGCATTCCGATCACATTCGTCGGCAAAAGCGCGAGACCGCAAAAAAAGATGATTCCGCCCGTATAAAGCGGCGCGCCCGTTTCCCAATTTTCGCGCAGCCAGTAACCGAGCGGATAGGAAACCGCCAGCAAAATCGAACTGCCGACAATCGGCAGAAACGCCGAAACTGCGGCAATCGGCGTGAGCGCGCCGAATTCCTTTAGATATTCGCGAATTTTCTCCGGCGTATTTTTCGTGTTCATGTCGAGACGCTTTTTCGTTTAAGCATTGGACTTTGCCGGATTTTCAGTTTCTGCATCGGTGTTTTTCAGAATTTGCCGGCGCAGATAATCGAGCGCCGTCTGGCTCGCGCGCCAGCGAATCAAAAAACGGTCGCCGGGCAAAATGACTTTGATTGATTTCGTTTTTTCAGCGTCCGAATAACCGACGAACACTGTTCCGATTGGTTTTTCTTTCGTACCGCCCGACGGTCCGGCGATTCCCGTGACCGAAACGGCATAATCGGTTCGCGCTTTTTCGCGCATTCCGCGCGCCATTGCTTCCGCCGTTTCAGCGGAAACCGCGCCGTGTTTTTCGATGATTTCCGGCGCGACGTTAAGCGATTTGATTTTCGCCTCGTTCGCGTATGTGATCGCGCCTTCGATGAAATATTTGGACGCTCCCGAAATGTCCGTCAGACGCTCGCCGATTAAACCGCCGGTGCAGCTTTCGGCGACCGACAGAGTTTTCCCCGCGTCCGTCAGAAGTTTGCCGACGATTTCTTCCATCAACTCGCCGTTCAGCGCGAAAACTGCTGAGCCGAGTTTTTCGCGGATTTTTCCGGCTAACTCATCGAGAATTTTTTCCGCCTTCGTTTCGTCGTCCGACTGCGCCATCAATTGCAGTTCGATTTCGGTTTTATTAAATAAAATCGAAGTTTGCACGTTTTCATATGTCTTATAAATCGGCGCAATCGCTTCGTCAACCGCCGATTCGCCCATTCCGGCGACGCGCA
>SXVE01000408.1 GCA_005790265.1 Acidobacteriota bacterium
ATTGGAAAGAAGGCAAAAGGTTTACCAATTCGAGCATGCTTTGCGGATTACCTTAAAAGTGAAAAGTTAGGAACGGGGCAATAAAAAAGAGGCGTATTTCGTGCCTCTTTTAGTCGAATTAAATTGATTTCAAAAACTAATACAATAAAGTGACCTGGATATAATCGTTCACGTCGGTGATTGTGTCTCCGTTGGCATTATTGATTTCAATCGTGTGCTCGCCGAACGTCAAATTGTCATACGGGATAAAAGTCGGTGCCATCGGGATATGGTTATTGTTCTGGTTTGCCCAGCACATTGCCGGATTGCCGATTGGAGTTCCGTCGAGACTCAAACTGATTCCGGTCATGCACGCCGCATTTGCCGTGCGTGCCGTACCCGATAAGATAAATACCACCGGACCGTCTGACGGTGCCTTGAAAGTCGCCGATTGCGGAAGCGGACCCATGCCGTCATAAATTACTAAAGCGTCTGCCATACTTTATTTCTCCTTGAGCTTTGTTGGAAGTTTTTAGAGCAAGGTCAAATTACGCTTAATAAAATAAAAAGTCAATATTTTTATAGAAAATAAAGATGGCGGTGCGGCGTTTAAGCTACTAATTGATTTGTCGCATTGAGGAAAGACCATTCAGACCACCTGCAACTTCAATGATAGAACGCGTAAAATTCGAGTGATTTGACGGTTTAAATCGCTTTTCAGAATCAATCCGATTGGAATACATAAATGGCGTTTCCGTCAGCCAAAGTGCGTGTGAATGTTTCCAAAACAATTTTCGGTATCTTCAACAATTCAAATTCCACCGCCTTCTCAATAATTGAGATTTTTTCTTCGCGGCGGTAACGGTTTTCGACGAATATTTTTTCAGGATCATCAGCGGTAAACTTAAAAGTCGCGCCCAATCCGGTTAGTTTTTCGTGCAGAGTTTTTCCGTTCTCCTCAAAGAATTGCCGATTCATCAAATCGCCGATCAGACGATGCCGCGGAAAAAGGCGGCGCAGCGTGGTCAGCATCTGTCTGATGGCGGATTCTTCCAGATACATAAAAACGCCTTCGACGACTACGACGACCGGATTGCTGCCGGAAAAAGCGGAAAGTTTTTCGGCGAGCGTTTCGGTCGAGAAATCTATCGCAATGCGTTTGAGCGCGTTTTCGCAACCGGCGACGGGCAATCGCTCGTTTTTATATTCGATCACCTGCGGCTCGTCGAGTTCGACCCACGTTCCGCCGTTCATGCGAAAGGCGCGGCTGTCAAATCCCGCGCCGATGATGACCACACATAAATCAGGATCGGCGGCGAGTTCGCGGCGCAGCAAATCGTCAATAATGCGATGTCTGGCGAGAGTCGAAGCGTTCGGTCCGATTTCGTCCTCAAAAGCATCCGCGATTAACCGACCATTTTCGTTCATAAAAAACTCGGCGAACGTGTCGCAGCACACCGAATTTTCCCGTTCGGCATCACGCATCCGCACCGCGCAAGTGTAAAAGGCGGTTTTTGAAATTGGTTTCATAATGTTTTCCCGTGGTAAATTGATTTTTTCTATTTCGGTTCGGGATTGTAGCCGCGCGTACCGTAAGGCGAAAGTTTGTCGAGCCATAACTGCTCGAGAATTTTCAAATCCGCCGCCGGATCGTAATCGGACTGGTTTGGCGCTTCGAGCGTATCAAGCACTTCGACCGCGAAGGCTTCGGCTCCGAATTCGATTAAATCTTTTTGCAGATTCGGATTCGGATGCGTGCGCGTGCGAATTTGCGCCGTCTGGCGATTGACTATCGCCGGAAGATCAACGCTTTTGCCGACGAAAACTTTGCCGTTGATAAGATTCCGAATACAATAAATTCCCGCCGGGCGAACAGTTTCCCGGTATTCTCGAATCATCGCTTTTTTGTTCATAAATATTTCTATAATGTTTGGAAGTTTTGAATTTAATTTTCCGCAATACGCCCAAAATTAAATTTTCCCTTCCCGGCGGCGCGGCAACGCCTCGCGCAGCAAAAACGCCGCCAGAACTAAACTCGTCAGCAACATAATCAAATAGCCGATCAAGCGATAGCGAAACATCGTTTGATCGGCGAACGATTCATTTCGATTTTGCGGATTGTAAAAGCACTCAAAACGAGTGCCGGGCTGATAACGCTGCAAAACCTCTTTGATTTCTTCGCGATTGAAAAAACTGTCAACCACTTCGAATCGGTCGCCGGTTAATGTTTCATCCGCCGCTTCGTATGAGTAAGCAATCACCGGGTAAAATAACATCATTTTGTTGCCCTTGGTTTGTTCGCTCCGAATGCTCAAAACCACGCAGTCGGTGGGCTGCCAATTTCGGGTTCGCGCCAGATTATAAATTTCTGTGCCGAGCCAATAAACAATAAAAAGTCCCCAAATCAACAACAATCCGCCGTAAAAAAACTTCGACCAGGAAATTTTGCCGCGTTTTATTCGTTCGGCTTCTTTTTCATCGGCGATTTCGCACCGTGCGTTTGCCTGCTCCGCTTGGCGACGGTGAAACTCCACGTATTCGCCGCGGCGGCGTTTCGTCCACAAAACTCCTTTGGATAAAAACAAAGCCGCACCGCCAATCGCGGCGACAGCGACGGCAAAAATTATTTCGGGTGAGCAGTGCATCCCAATCATTTACAGCAGTGCCGGGCGAACGCCGCACGTTTCGAGCGGCATCGGTCTCTCGATGGTTTCGACTATCGGTTACTTCGGATTTTTATTCGGACCGCCGATTATCGGCTGCATTGCGGGACAAACGAATTTAAGAATCGCTTTAATCACTGTTCCCTTATTTATCTTTTTTATCGTTATAATTTCGCAAATTTTCAAAGACCAAATCAAAATTTGGTTAAATGAGTAATTAGAAATTCGTTTTAGTTTAAGGACAATTCCGTAAATGTGAATTATGCTAATCAAAAACGACTCGGAAACAGACGCTGGTTCGTCCAATCCGTATTTATAAAAACATCCGTTTTGAATCAATCCAAATTTATATGAAATTAAGAATTAAAATTTGCTGTATCAGCAGTATCGAAGAAGCCGCTCTTGCCGTTAGCTACGGCGCGGATGCGCTCGGTCTGGTATCCGAAATGCCATCGGGTCCGGGCGTAATTTCCGACGAACTGGCACGAAGTATTGCTGCTGCCGTTCCGCCCGCCGTCGCTTCTTTTCTGCTGACGAGCCGGCAAAGTGCTGCGAGCATCATTGAACAACATCGCTTCGTGCGTTCTAATACGCTGCAAATCGTTGACCGATTGACTGAGGGCAGTTACCAGGATTTGCGCGAAGCCTTACCCGGAATTGCGCTCGTTCAGGTTATTCACATTCAAGACGAAGAATCATACGCCGAGGCTTTACAAGCAGCGCCCGAAGTAGACGCTTTACTGCTGGATTCGGGCAATCAGAAGCTGGAAACAAAACTGCTCGGCGGTACGGGACAGACACATGATTGGACGATCAGCCGCCGTATTGTCGAAGATGTTGATAAGCCTGTTTTTCTGGCAGGCGGTCTGAAACCCGAAAATGTGCGTGAAGCGGTCGAAACCGTTCGCCCATTCGGTCTAGACATTTGTAGCGGCGTGCGCACCGACGGGAGACTTGACGAACGCAAACTCGAGCAATTTTGGGAGCAGATTAGCCGGATGTAATTGCTAAACGTGAAGCTCGCGGCTCCAATTTATATGTCTCAACAGGAAATTATCGAAACGCTCGAACTGTATCCGATTCTCGACGAAAGGCTTATTGAATTGCTCGAAAGCCTTTCGCCTGAAGAGTGGGACGCGCCGACAATCGCCGGGAAATGGACGGTTAAAGATGTTGCCGCCCACATTTTGGACGGTTGCTGCTTGCGTCGCCTTTCGACTCACCGCGACGGTTACTTTGGTAAAAACGCCGAGAACATAAAGTCTCATCAAGAATTAGTAAATTACCTAAACAGCCTGAATGCCAATTGGGTAAATGCTCACAAAGGCATAAGTCCGCGACTTTTAATTGATTTAATGAAGATTTACAGCTCCCAAGTGTACGAGTTTTTCAAAACTCTTGAACCGCGCGGAAGGGCAATTTTTCCTGTTAGCTGGGCTGGCGAATCGGAATCGGAAAATTGGTTTGACATTGCGCGCGATTACACCGAGCGCTGGCATCATCAGCAACAAATCCGAATGGCGGTCGGAAAGCCCGGTATCGAAACGAAAGAACTTTATTACCCGGTGCTCGACGCTTTCATGCGTGCCTTGCCGCACACTTACCGGCGAGTTTCTGCGCCGGTAAACACGCTTATCCAATTCACGGTTTCTGGTGAAGCGGGCGGCGACTGGTATCTATTGAAAGCCAGTGAGGGCTGGAAATTACAAAAGGCGGCGGTTAATTCTCCTATTGCTCGAACGACTATTCCCCAGGAAATAGCCTGGCGCGTTTTTACGAAAGGCATTGACAAAGGAACAGCCAAATCTCAATCGGTGATTGAAGGCGATAACGATTTAGGATCGGAAGTTTTTAACATGCTTTCGATTATGGCTTGACCGACTGTCTCAAAGCCGTCTCTTTTCGAGACACGAGAAAATGTTATTATTTTATCTCAAAAATGACTCTTTTTGTGACGAAGAGATAAAACAAAAGAGAAATACCTTAAATGATCTTGCCTTACTTTATGTTTTGCACTGAAATGGGTGCTGATCTGTATCAGTTAAAAGACGGAAGATTTCAGATTATTACCAAAGGCAAAATTACGCCTTTGATGATTGGCTACGGCTATACTTTGGTTGAAAAGAAATTCGCTGAATATCTTGAACATCTTAATTTGCCGCGACTTGAAATTGAAGATGCAATTATCTACGACCCGATAGATAAAAATGAAACCACAACTCACCGCCAACTAAAGATAGGACAGCATTTTTCGGCAGATATAATAAGGGATATTGATTTAGAGGGGGAGCGATTGCTTTTGATGAATAACAGACACGTATTTGCCTCCCCAAAGTTAAAGAAACGTTTTGAAGATTCTGATTTTGATTATTTACGCTTTAGTGTAGGACTCAGTGAATTTGCAGGTTAAGTTCAGTCCTGAAAACGACCTTTTTTGAGACGGATTTGGAACTTGTAAATAGGTTACGCCTGACTTAAACAAATAATCGTTTTCTCTTGCCCGGTTAAACTTTAATGGGTGTCCGACTGATTCTTTAAGACTTTGATACGTAAAATCTTCTGTAGTTTGTAGAATGATATGCCATTCTTCATTTCTGCCAAACTCGGTAAAAATATAGGTATCGCTAACCAGTATCCATAAACGGAGCTTATAATCGGCGGAGAAATGAAAACGCTTAAACGGCGACGAGTTCGTTGGCTTTTCTTTATCTTCGCTTTTTCGTTTCGCTTTTTCGCATCGTCTCTTGATTTCGACTTTTATCATCCGCCTGAAAAACAGGTATTGATACCTATCTTAATCGCGTAACAATACCTATTTTCACCACGCCCGCAATTCTGCAAAATCTTTATTGGGTTGAAATTTGTTCAATTTATCCAACGAAAAATTTTCGACGGAAAATTACTGATGAAATTTCTGATTGTGGACGACAATGAGCGCGCGGCATGATTCGCAAATATCTGCGCGGAATGTCCGCCGGTTTCGAGGAGTGCGAAGACGGCTCGGACGCGCTTGATTGTTACGAAAAAACCAGTCCCGACTGGGTGTTGATGAATTGGGAAATGAAGCGGATCAACGGACTCGAAGCGACCCGGCGCATCGTCGAGAAATACCCGCAGGCGAAAATTTTGATGGTCACGAACCACGACAAAAAAGATTTGCGGCACGCGGCGACCGATGCGGGCGCGAGAGGCTTCGTGACGAAAGACGATTTGCAGGCGCTCGGTTCGTTTCTGCATTGATTCGCTTTTCGGGACGCGAATTTATTCGCCCGCTTACTGAACTTTTTAAAGATTTGAGCAAAGGAGATTTCTATCCGTATGAGAGCAGATAATTTGTATGCACACGCTTTGACGCGCGTGGTTTTGATGACGCTCGCCTTTTTCGTTGTCGCCGGTGCGGCGCAGTCGGTCGGTGCGGCGATTTATGTGGTTAATCAAACGGGCGACGTGAGCGACGGCGTTTGCGACGCGAACTGCACTCTGCGCGATGCAATCAACACGGCGAACAGAAGTAACACCCTTGACTTCATCGATTTCGCTTCGCCCTTGTTCGACACGCCCCAGACGATTAACTTGACGAGCGCGCAGTTGACCATCATCAATCCGCTGATTATCACGGGACGCGGCGCGCGGCTTTTGACGGTGCGCCGTTCGTCGGCGGGCGGCACGCCGCGTTTCCACATCTTCGGCGTTTCGGGCGCAGTTACCGTCGGCATCTCCGGCATTACCATCTCGAACGGCGACGGAGGGTCGGGCTTCGGCGGCGGCATCACCAACAACGGCGGCACGCTCCTGCTCAACAACGTCGCGGTTTCCGGCAACACCCAAGGATTTCTCGGCGGCGGCATTCGGCAGGACGGCGGCACAACGACGATCTCAAACTCGACCATCTCCGGCAATACTGCCGGAAGCGGCGGCGGCGGCATTTTCGTAAACAGCGGCGGCACGGTCAACATCGCCAACTCGACCGTCTCCGGCAACTCCGCATCCAGCAACAGCGGCGGCGGAATTTACAGCGGCGGCACGCTGAATATGAACAACGTTACCGTCTCCGACAACTTTGCCGCATACAGCGGCGGCGGCGTGAGTAATCTCGGCGGCACAGTCAACACGCGCAATAGCATTATCGCCGGAAACTTTGCGACGGGCGGCAACAGCCCCGACGTGGAAGGCGGATTCACCTCGAACGGCAGCAACCTGATCGGCAGACTGTCGGGCAGCACGGGCTTTACCCAACCGACCGACAAAACCAACGTCGCGGCGAATCTCGCCCCGCTTGCCAACAACGGCGGGCAGACCGACACGCACGCTCTATACGCTGGCAGTCCGGCGATTGACGCGGGCGACAACTGCGTCGTCAACCAAAGCTGCGGCACGAACAACCCGTCCGCCGCTTTGACGAACGACCAGCGCGGCGAGGGTTTTCCGCGTCAGGTCGGCGCGGCAGTCAACATCGGCGCGGTTGAAGTTCAGCTGGCACCGACCGCCGCCGCTGTTTCCGTTTCCGGCAGAGTCACGACCGAGTCGGGCAGAGGCATCAGAAGCGTAATCGTCACAATGACCGATATGCACGGCAACGTCAGAACAGCAACTTCGACGAGTTTCGGTTACTACCGTTTTGAGAATGTTGCGGCGGGAGAAACTTATATCTTTGCGGCACGCGGCAAACGCTTCTTTTTTGAACAGAACGCACAGGTTCATTCGATTATGGAAGAAACAAGTGACATTAATTTCGTTGCCGGTGAGCGAACAGTGTTTTCGGCGAATTAGTCGCGTTCTGCGACTGCTCAAATAAAAAATAATGAAAAATACCGACAAAAAATTACTACCGATTTCGGGCTGGTGCCTGATTCTGCTGACTGTTTTGTTCGCTTTTAGCCAAACGCATGCGCAGGGCGGCGGCAGCGTCGTTGTCAACACGCTAGCCGACGGCGACGACGGCGTTTGCGACTCGACCAACTGCACTTTACGCGAAGCGGTCAAGTATGCGCCCGCCGGAGCCGCGATCACCTTTAACGTGACGGGCACCATTAACTTGGTGAGATCCGGCACCCTCATCAATAAGAACCTGACTATCACCGGACCGGGCGCGGGTCTTTTGACTCTGAGCGGTCCTGGCAGACCCGGCGGCGGCGGCTCTGATTCTAATGGCTCGATTTTCGAGATTCGCAGCGGGGTCGTCGGCATCTCCGGTCTCACGCTGCGCGACGGCACCGGCACCGGGATCGTCGTCAACGGGTCTAATGATAGATTCGGCGGTGCCGTTTACATCACCGGCGGCACCGTCACGCTCTCGAACAACGTCTTTACCTATAATTTCGCGAACAGGGGCGGCAGCATCGCCCTCACCGGCGGTTCGCTGAGTGTGGTCGGCTGCACGATTGCCAATATCAGGGGCAGCTATGAGATTCAAGCCTTTTATGGCGGCGGCATTTATGTGGGGGTCGGCACCCTTACGATGACGGACACCACCGTTACTACTACCCGCGCTCACTATGGCGGCGGCATTTTTGTGGACGGCGGTACGGTGAACATTGCGAGCAGCACCATCTCTCGCAATACCGCAGTCGCTACAAATTTTTCTACTAACGAGGATGGAACCCCCACTAGCGATTATGGTTGGGGCGGAGGCGTCTTCATCTCCGATGATCTCAGCGGCACACGCGCCAGAGTCATCATCTCCAACAGCACCATTTCTGGCAATATCGCTCAGGGTATCGGCGGCGGCAGAGCCGGTGGAGGCGGTATTTGGAATCAGCAAAGCCACCTGACGATTACCAACAGCACCCTGACGGACAACAGCACGAGATGGACTGGTGGCGGCATTCTTAATCTGAACGGCGGCGTATTAGACCTGTCCAACACCATTGTGTCTGGCAACTTCGCCGACAGAGGTGGCGCCGACATCAGCAACTCCGGCAACATCTCTACATCGAGCTTCAACCTCATCGGAGGGTCTGCGATGCTCAGTCCGCTGCAAAATAACGGCGGTCCGACGCTCACTCATCTACCGCTTGCGGGCAGCCCCGTTTTGGATGCGGGCGATCCGAACTTCGACGCTTCCAGGATGCCGTTCGATCAGCGCGGCGCGG
>SXVE01000409.1 GCA_005790265.1 Acidobacteriota bacterium
ATTTAAACTGCGTCTTTCCTAAATTTTCGTTTGAGATTATTCAATTCAATCGCCAGAGCGCGGCGCGAGCCGTCGAAAATTAGTTTGAATGGTTGGTTGCGGCTGAAGGCGGCGGCGATGGCGTAGATGGTGCGGGGCGAAAAGTGCGGCTCGTTCGTGAGAGCGAAAACCGGCTCCCATTTTTCGGGTTTCAGTTTCGCTTTGAAGGCATCGAGTCCGTCGAAATTGTAAAATCGTCTGCCGTGCAGCCGCGCCCATTCGAGCAGCAATCTGAGCCACAGCGGGTTGCGAAACGGCGCGACCGTCGCATTCGTCGAAAGCGGCGCGAGTCCGAGCGTCGCGTAATCGAAATTGCCGTCGGCGAGCGAGCGCATCGTAAAATCAATCATCAATTCGACCGTTCCGTTCGGCGCGGCGGGGCAATGCACGAATTGTTCAAACAGCCAGCCGCTGCGCGTGGCGACCGGCGAGAGCAGCACGGAGCCGACGACTTCGCGCTCGCGTTTGGCGACGAGAACGCGGCGGTCGAAAAGGCGCGACAGCGTGCGCGGCTCGACCATAAAAGCGAGCGGCGGCAAGCCTTTCGTGTCGAGCCATTTTTCCAGACAATCGTTTAAAAGCGGATTGTCGCGCGCCTTTTCGGTTGACCATTCGGAAACTTTCACGCCTTTGTTGCGCGCCCGATTCAGTTGCGCGCGCAGGGATTTGTTGGCGGCGATAATGTCGCGCCATTTCGCGGGATTCCAGACGGGCTGCGCGCCGAGCAAAACCGCCGCGTATTTTTTTTGCTGCTTGTTGATTGATTCGAGCCTAGATTCGGCAGCCAGATAACAAACCGTTTCGTTCGTTCGCGCCGCGTCCGCTTCAAATTCAGCGGCTACTTCAGCCAGACGATTTTCGGTGCAGACCGGCGCGCCGACCGCGACGCGCACGCCCGCGCCGCCGACAAAACCGACGACGGCATCATCGCGGGCGGCGAACCAGTGATTGATGCCCGGATTGATGATTTGATACGAAGTCGAGTTCCAGCCGTAAGCCAGAATAATATCGCGCACTCTTTGAAGCGCGGAAAATTTATTTTCAGCCGAATCGTTAATTTCGGAAATCGTCAAAAGCCGTCTTAAAAATTATCAATTTTAAATTCTGCATTTTAAATTCTAAATTTTCTCTTCTCTTCCCTCAAACGCTCGTTCGTTAAAACCGAATAATATAAATCGACGGCGATTGTTAATAATTATTTTACAATTCGAGCGGCTCTTAAAAAGCAGCGTGGAAACACTCGCCGCGCGAAGTGTTTTAACTCTTTCAGCCGGTGCCGAATGTTGTTAAACTTATATTCAAGGGAAAAAATAAAAAGGCTTACGGAAGCCAGCCCGAAATTAAAAAAACTGATTTAAAGCGTATGAGCGTCAAACAAATTTTTATCACAGCGTCAATAATATCAATCGCGGCGATTTTGCTGCTCGGTCTGATTAATTCCTATTTCTTTTTGGGCTTCGTCGTCGTCGCGCCGATTGTTTTCGTCGGTTTGCTCGACATGACGCAAAAGAAACAGTCTATTCGCCGCAACTTTCCGATTATAGGGAATTTCCGGTATATGCTCGAAAAAGTGCGACCGGAAATTATGCAGTATTTCGTCGAAACCGACACCGAGGGCAGACCGATTAACCGCTTGTTTCGCTCGGTGATTTACCAGCGTGCGAAAAACGTCAATTCGACCAGCCCGTTCGGAACGCAGTGGGACGTTTATCATCCCGGCTAAGAGTGGATTGACCACTCGGTTTACGCCGCGAATCCGGCTGACCTCGAACCGGAGCAGCGCGTTCTCGTCGGCGGAAAAGATTGTTTGAAGCCTTACTTGTCGAGCCGTCTGAATATTTCGGCGATGAGCTTCGGTTCTTTGAGCAAAAACGCGGTGCTGGCGATGAACAAGGGCGCGAAAATCGGAAATTTTGCCCAAAACACCGGCGAAGGCGGACTCAGCCCGTATCACTTGCAGCACGGCGGCGATTTAATCTGGCAAATCGGGACGGGCTATTTCGGCTGCCGCACGGAAAACGGCGATTTCAGCCCGGAGCTTTTTCGTGAAAAAGCCCGGCTCGATAACGTCAAGATGATTGAAATCAAACTGTCGCAGGGCGCGAAACCCGGACACGGCGGAATTTTGCCCGCCGCGAAAAACACCCAGGAAATCGCCCGCATCCGCCACGTCACGCCGCACACGACCGTCAACTCGCCGCCCGCGCATACGGCTTTTAATAGTGCCGAAGGCTTGATGCGCTTTGTCAAACAATTAAGGGATTTGTCGGGCGGAAAGCCGGTCGGTTTTAAATTGTGCATCGGGAAAAAAGCCGAGTTCGCTGAGATTTGCGAAGCGATGATTGCGACCGGCATCAAACCGGATTTTATCACCATAGACGGCGGCGAAGGCGGCACGGGCGCGTCGCCGATTGAGTTCGCCGATTCAATCGGAATGCCGCTTCGAGACGGCTTGGCATTCGCCGTTGACACTCTGAACGGCTACGACTTGAAAAGGGAAATCAAAATCATCGCGGCGGGCAAAGTTTTCAACGGCTATCACATCGCGCGCTTGATCGCCATCGGCGCGGATATGGTCAGTATGGCGCGCGCGATGATGCTGGCGACCGGCTGCATCCAGGCTTTGCAGTGCCATCAAAACACTTGTCCGACCGGCGTGGCGACGCAGGACGAAGGATTGATGAAAGGCTTGGTCGTCGAAGACAAAGCGCAGCGAGTCGCCAATCTGCACAAAGCGACGATTGAAAGTTTTATCGAATTGCTGGCGGCTTCCGGCGCGACCGCGCCCGAAGATTTGCAGCGCGAACACATCAACCGCCGCGACGGCGCGACCAAAGTTTTAAAATACAGCGAAATC
>SXVE01000410.1 GCA_005790265.1 Acidobacteriota bacterium
AAATTCTATAAAAATCAGCCGCGAGCAAATACGGAACAAACCTAATTTTTCAGGTTTGTTCATAAAAACCCGCGCTATTTTGCGGCTAAATTTTATTTTTGTACGAAGAGCGTTGTGAGTAATTAATTGAACGTTTAAGAAGGGAAATTTTACAACTCGGATTTGTTGGCGGAAGCGAATTTGACGAGCGCGAGGCTGCCGGTTAAGTTGAGTTTGCGCGAAATATTGGCGCGGTGTCCTTCAATGGTGCGGTAGCTGACGAATAATTCTTCGCCGATTTCCTTGCTGGTTTTGTCGTCGGCAACGAGCTTTAAAACGCGGCGTTCGGTCGGCGTCAGCAGGTGAAGTCCGGGCTGATCTTTGGCGAGTTCGTCGGCGCGGCGGCGGCGGTTTAAAAGCATCGCGGACATCGCCGGACTCAAAAACGGACGACCGGCGGCGACCGCTTTGATCGCCGCGACGATTTCGACCGCCGCGCTGTCTTTTAAAACGTAGCCGCGCACGCTTAAATCCATCGCCGCCTGAAAAGTTTCTTCTTCGTCGAGCATCGTCAGGAAAACGATTTCCGCGTTGATGCGCCGCCGCTGCAATTCGCGAACGACCGCAAAACCGTCCATTTTCGGCATATCAATATCAAGGACGGCGACTTGCGGCTGATGCTCTGCGATCAAATCGAGCGCGGCTTGTCCGTCGCCGGCTTCAGCGGCGATTATCAGGTTTTCATCGGTCTCGATGATTTTCCGCAAACCCTGCCGCACAATCGGATGATCGTCCGCCATCACGATTTTTATTTGTGTTTCCATATTTCAATTTGAATCTTCGTGCCTTTGCCGATTGCTGAGTCAATCGCCAATGTGCCGCCCAAGATTCGCACTCGTTCACTGATGCCGATTAAGCCGAAACCGTTCGATTGATTTGCCTCGCTTTGATTTTTCGGGTCGAAACCTTTCCCGTCATCGGAAATTAGGATCAAAACGCCGCGCTCGTTTTTTGTAATTTTAATTTTTACTTCGCGCGCGTCGGAATGTTTCATAATATTGTTCATACATTCCTGAATGATGCGATAAACGCTGATTTCCGCTTCGCTTCCGAATACTCCGTCAATGTTTTCGATTTCGGAATGAATTCTAAGCTGTGATTTATCCGCAATTTTATTTAATAAAGAGTTGATCGCTTTGGTTAAACCGAGCCGGTCGAGCATAAACGGGCGTAAGTTATAAGCGATTTCGCGCACTTCGGCGATTGCCTGCGCCGACGCGCCGGAGATTTCCGCCAGATGTTCTTTGGCGTCCGCAACACTGCCGACGGTTTGTGCGCCGAAAACCGCGCTGTTTTTAATCATCGCCAAACTCTGCCCGATTGAATCGTGCAGTTCGCCGGCGACGCGGCGGCGTTCGGTTTCGTGCGCGTTGAGCAAACGGCGCGAAAAATCCGCTTGCGCGAGTCGTTCTTTTTCGAGTTTATTAAAGCGGCGGCGGTAAATCAGCAAAACGACCGCGCCGACAATTAAAACGACTAAAACGAAAAACCACCAAGTGCGGTAAAACGGCGGCAAAACGACGATGTTAACACTCGCGCCTTGTTCGTTCCACACGCCGTCAGCATTGGCGGCGATGACGCGAAACGTATAATTTCCGGGCGGAACGTGCGAGTAATAAGCCAGGCGGCGCGTTCCGGCGTCAACCCAATCCGTATCGAGTCCTTCGAGTTTGTGTTTGAAACGCAGATTTTCCGAATTGATAAAACTTAAAGCGGTGTAGCCGATCTCAAAATTCTGCTGCGAAGGCTCAACCCGGATTGCGGATTTGGGATTTTGAATTGCGGATTTTTCATTTTCCGCAAAATCGAATTGCGCATTTCCTGATCCCGAATCCTGATTGTCAATTTTGACCGTTTCGATGACGACCGGCGGCGGCTGTAAATTTGTTTTGATTTCGCGCGGGTCAATCATGGCGACGCCGTCCTGCGTCGGAAACCACAATCGTCCGTCTCTGGTTTTCACGCCCGCCGGCGAGCGTCCGCCGTTGCATTCGGCATTGAGCATTCCGTCGGATTTGCCGTAAGCGACCGACGTAATCGTGTTTCGTTTGCCGTCGGCGTAATCATTCAATTCGTCTTTGCTGACGCGGTAAATTCCGTGATTCGACGAAATCCAGAAATGGCGGTTGTCGTCTTCCAAAATCTGAAACGCTTCGTCGGTGTAAAGCCCGATTTTTGAACTGTAGGCGGTAAATTTTCCGTCCTTAAACCGCGCCAAACCGCCGTCGTAAGTGCCGATCCAGAGTGCGCCGTCGGCGTCTTCGTAAAGCGCGCGAACGGTGCGGCTCGGCAAACCGTCTTTTTCCGTCCAGCTCGTTAATTTTCCGTCCCGATAAAGCGAAAGACCGCCGTAAGTGCCGATCCAGATTCCGCCGTCATTTGCGTCAATGATAACTTTGACATCGTTTCCGGCGAGCCCGTGATCGGTTGTGAACGTCTCCGCAACAGTCGTGCCGTTTGCGAAAAGATATACACCTTTACCGCTGCCGACCCAGAATCGGTTTTCGCGGTCAGTGTGAACGGCGTAAACTCCGTATCCGACGGGAAATTGTTCGACGAGAAAGGGAATAAGACCGTTTGCTTGGCGCACGTATAAATGATAAAGCTCGCTGACGATAATGCGTCCGACCGGATCTTTGCCGATAGCTTGAACGTAAAACTTTTCCGCCGATTCGACGGGCGCGAAACGATTACCGTCGAAACTGAAAAGTCCGCTCGTCGTGCCGACCAACAATGAGCCGTCATCGTTTTCGTAAATCGGATAAACGTTGGTGTCGGTCAAGCCGTCGGCGGAGGAAAAAGTTTTCACAATTTGTTTTCGCGCCCGGTATAAACCGCCGCGCAGCGTGCCGAACCAGATATTTCCCTCCTCGTCTCGGTAAGATGATCGAAAGACGCTTTCGAATACTGAAAGCGGCGGGTAAATGTCGCCGGTCGTGGGCGGCAGATTAACGGGCGTTTTGACGAGCAGTTCGCTGCGCATCGTTTCTAAATCAGTCAAAAAAAGCGAATCCCGCCCGTCCCAGCAAACCAAACCGGTTTTCGCGCCGACGACGAAATCTACAGGAATGCCGGGCAAACCGTCGCCCGCCCGGTAAACGCGGACGGTTTTTTCATTTTCGACGCGCACTAACTCGCGGCTTTCGGTCAAAAGCCAAAAATTTCCGTCCGCGTCACGCGCCGCCGTTCGTAATTTGTATTCCGGCTCGCCCGGTGCTGGAGAAAAATCGAGCCATCGCCCATCCGCGTAACAGCCGAAAACATTTGCCGGCACCTTGAAATTGCAGTAAGCCCGTACGTTTTGCCGGCGAACCGAACGGGCGTTTGCAGCAGAGTTCGCTCGCTCGTCAAACAAGCGAAATTCTCCGTTCTCGAATCGCATCGTTTTTTCATTGCCGACCAGAGCCATGACCGAGCCGTCCGCACCGCCGTCGCCGATCCAATTTACGCCCGCTGCTTCGCCCGTCGCGTCGCCGGTCGCGTAATGCGTAAAGCGTCCGTTGCGCAGGCGAACGACGCCGCTCTCTTCCGTCCCAGCCCACAAATCGCCGTTCGCATCCTCAAACAAACTGATAAAGCGATTGTTGACGATGCCCGGCGAATTGCTTTTGTTGAAAACCGTAAAGCGCACGCCGTCGAACCGCGCCAAACCGTCGAGCGTCGCCATCCATAAGTAACCGTCGCGCGTCTGCACAATGCCGTAAACCGAATTTTGCGGCAACCCGTCGTCCGCCGTCCACTGATCAATTCGATACTGCGCTTTCACCGTTACGAATCCGTAACAGAGAAAAAAACACAGCAGTAGTTTTGACAAATTAATCACAAGTTTCGGGCGCTTACAGAAAAGTTCTATATTTGCGGAAATAATTCTTTCAAATCTAACTTGGAGACAATTGATTAATCAAGTTAATAACCGGCATAAATTTTAGCCGTTCGCGGTTTTGCTTTCGCAATTTTTCAGGCGACAAACGCGCGGACGACATCGCGCGCGTCGAAAAAAAGGATGGTGCTTCACTCGAATCACCATCCTTTTTTTCGTTTTATTTTCGGTTTTAATCGGAAACGTTTGCTAATTCAAATTTAGCGCGGCGGTCGCTGATCGGCGGCGACGTTGGCGTAAACATCTTCGTAGCTGACGAAGCCGTCTTTAATCACCGTCGTCATCAAATTGCCTTTTTCAACGACCTGCACTTCAAGCAGAATTGCCGGAACGGTCAAGTCTTTGTCGTTTACTTTAGTGGTGAATGGTTTCGCGTCGGCGAGCGATTCTTTTTTCGCTAATTTGATCGCCGCTTCGACCGCGCCGCTGGCAAGCGGAATAATCGGTTTGTAAACGGTCATTGACTGTTTGCCTTCCGCGATTCTTTGCAGCGCGTCTTTTTGCGCGTCCTGTCCGGTCACGAGAATTTTGCCCGCCAATCCGCGTTTTTCGAGCGCCGCGACGACGCCGCCCGCCATTCCGTCGTTGGAAACGACGAACGCTTTAATGTTGTCGTCATTTTGCGTTAACGCGTTTTCCGCCATTTTCAGCGCTTCTTCCGGTTTCCAGTCGGTGATAAATTGATTGGCGACAATGCTGATTTTTTTACTGTCGGTCGCCGGTTTTAAGACGGCGAGCTGTTCTTTTTCCATTATTACGGCGTTGTTGTCGGTTGACGCGCCATAAACCATCACGTAATTTCCTTCGGGCGCATTGGCAAGCGCGTATTCGGCGATTTTTCTGCCGATCACCGGAACTTGGTGCGAAATATAAAGGTCGAGTTTGTCCGAATTGATTAAACGGTCGTAGCTGATGACCGGAACGCCCTGCGCTTTGGCTTTGTCAACCATCGAAGCCGCCTGTTTTGCGTCCTGCGGCGCGATGACGAGCACGTCAATGCCCTGCGTCAGCAGATTTTCGACATCGTTCGACTGCCGATCCGCGCTGTTGTTTGCCACCGTCACGACGCAGTCAACGTTCATTTTCACGCAGTGCGCTTTGAATGCGTCCTGATCGCGCTGCCAGCGTTCTTCTTTAACGGTCGCCATCGCAAAACCGATTTTTACTTTTTTATTCGGATCAGCCGGTTTGTTTGCCGCGCCGCCCGCAGTGTTCGTCGCGCCCGTTTGTTCCGTTGACGGCTGAACGCAGGCGGCGGACAGCAAAACGGCGAAGATGAAAAAAACTAAAAGTTTGATGCGCATTAAAAATTATCTCCTTTATTGAATGTTTGAAAGCGAAACCGGCGGAAAATACAAAACCGTGTGATCGCCGCGTTTCGCAGATTATCCTGATTTTTTCTTTTTTTTACTTTTTAACTTAAATTTTTCAATTCGTGATTACGATTTTTTGCCGATCATATCGAGACCGACCGCCGCGACGAGAATCGCGCCTTTGGTTAATTCCTGCATAAAATCGCGCACGTTGAGCAGCGACATTCCGTTGTCGAGCGACGCCATAATGAGCGCGCCTAAACACGCGCCGAAAATCGTTCCGCGTCCGCCCATCAAAGAAGCGCCGCCGATGACGCACGCCGCAATCGCGTCGAGTTCTTTCAAAACGCCCGCGTCCGGCGCGGCGCTTCCCTGTCGCGCGGTAAAAATAATCGCGGCGATACCGATTAAAAATCCGAGCACGGCGTAAACTTTCAAAATATTAACGCGCGTGTTGATGCCGGACAGCCGCGCCGCGTCCGCATTGCCGCCGATAGCGTAAAGATAACGCCCGAACGTCGTCGAATTCGTAATAAAAGTTCCGATCAGCGCGACGACGAGAAACACTAAAACAGGAATCGGCACGCCGTTCGACGAGTTCATCGCGAAAGTAAACAAAATAATCGCGCCGACCGGCAACACGGCTTTCAGCATTTCCGCGCCGAGATTCGCGTCGCCGAGACCGTAAGTTTTCTGCGCCTGCGCGCGGCGGTAAGCCATAAAAAGCAGAACGACGATGCCGACGGCGGCTAAAATCCAGCCGGAAGCCGGCGTAATATTGCCCTGACCGATTAATTTAAAAGTCGAATCGGCAACCGGAATCGTTTCCGACTGCGTAATTCCCTTGATCGCGCCGCGCCACGCGAGCAAACCGCCGAGCGTCACGATAAACGCCGGAATATTTAAATACGCCGTCAGAAATCCGTGAAAAATGCCGATTACAACCGAAACGGCAATCGCTGCGAGAAACGCCGGAAACAAGCCGTAACCGTATTCATTGGTTAAAAGCAGCGCGGCGACTCCGCCCGCTAAGCCCAGAACCGAACCGACCGACAAATCAATCTGAACGGCGACAATGACCATCAGCATTCCGACCGCGAGAATCCCCGTGACCGACATTTGCAGCATTAAATTCGAGAGATTGCGGTAACTCAAAAAAATTCCGCCGGTTTGCCAGTGAAAAAAGAGCCAGATTAAGATCATCGCGCCGAGCATCGTGTAGGCGCGAAGCGAGGACGTTTCGATTTTGAAGCCTGATTTTTCCGCTATTGTTTCGCTCATTTTATTTTTGTTAATTTGCTGATTTGATTAATTTTCCTCTAATAATTTCTTAAATTAAAACTTTCGCTTCGCCGGTCGCCGCCGTCATCACTTTTTCCGGCGTCGCTTCGGTACGAGTAAATTCGCCGGTCACTCTGCCTTCGTGCAGCACGAGAACGCGGTCGGAAAGCCCCAAAACTTCGGGCAGTTCGCTGGAAACCATCACGATTGCCAAACCTTCTTTGGCGAGTTTGTTGATTTCCGCATAGATTTCCTGTTTCG
>SXVE01000045.1 GCA_005790265.1 Acidobacteriota bacterium
AAAAGCCTTTCGTCGGCGTCAACTGCGCCGAGCTTTCGCGTTCGCTCGTCGAAACCGAACTTTTCGGTTACCAGAAGGGCGCGTTCACCGGCGCGATTCAATCCAAAACCGGAAAATTTGAAGCGGCGTCGGGCGGCACGCTTTTTCTGGACGAAATAGGCGAGCTAGACAGCGAGATGCAGGCGAAACTTTTGAAAGCAGTAGAAGAAAAACGCATCACGCGCGTCGGAAGCAGCGTCGCGCGCGACGTTGACGTGCGAATCATTTACGCAACGCACCGCGACTTGAAAGTTTTCCGCGAAGATTTGCGCTACCGCATCGCCGCTCATACGATTCATTTAAAACCGCTGCGCGAGCGACCCGAACGAATTCTGCCGCTGGCTCGCCTGTTCATTAATGATTTCAGCCGCAAATCCGGGCGAAGCGTCGCGGCGACCGATTTCGCTTTATGCGTTTTAGAACGCGCCGAGTGGCGCGGCAACATCCGCGAACTGCGCTCTTTCGTGCAAAACGCTTGTCTCGACGCATTGTTCACCGCCGACCTGAAGGCGTCGCCCGGCGGGAAAACGCAAGCGGTTGAACTGACTGCCGAATCGTTGCTTTCGCGTTTGGGTCAGTCTAATTCTCATATCGGCGCGCCGCAGCCGCTGAACGGAAAAGCAGACGGCATCGCCGCCGATTACCGGCAGGAAATCAAAAACTTCGACCGTTTATTAATCAGTCAGACGCTTGAAAAGAACAACCGTAACGTATCGCGCACGGCGGTCGAACTGGGGCTTAGTCGTTACGGATTGATAAAGAAAATAAAGCGATACGGAATAAACTTCGCCAACGATTAGAACGGCGGCTTTCATAAACTTTGACTCTTTTATTTTTTAAGGCGCGGAATTTTTCCGCGCCTTTTCGTTACCAAAAGCTGCGGGTGGCTCGCCCAACGAACCACTTGTTAAATAATCGCAATCGCCGAAAAGCTCGTCTTTTCTAATGTTTAGCCAATTTTCGTTTACCGGTTGCTCGTTCAAGTTACCACCAGTGGCTCGTTGAACGAGCCACCCGCATTAAAAATTCTTAAAAAGCGACAAGTTTTTCCCCAGCTTTCCCGAAATTTCTCATCCGGCGACATTCCCGCCGCCCGTTAATAAACCTAAAACAAGGCGACCGATTGAATCCGCACCGACCGTTTCGCTCCGAGCGCGAAATGGTTGCCCCGCTTGCCCGTCTGATGCCGAGCGAGACTGGAAGCCGGAATAAATTTAAGCGGCTTTCAAATTAATCAACCGCCGGACGCGCAATCTCCAGCCCAAACCAGCCGAAAATGAATGACGGCGCCGATTTCTCTCATTATTTCGACGGTCTTCCAATCAACCAAAAAGGGATTTTTAAAGTTTGCAGAAAAGTGAAATTAGGCGGGAGGAAACCGCTCGCCATTCAAAAATAAATGACTTGAGAGGAAAAAAAACAATGTCTGCAAATCAATTATCGCTATCGGCTTTGCGCCAATTCGCGCCGTCAAATTCACCGCTTTTCGCTTACCGCATCGAGTCTTCGGGCAGCCCGATGAACGACTGGGCGCGGCACATTTCAAACAATGATTTATTCCGGCGCGAGCTTGAAGAAAATTCCGTTTTGGGCGGTAACGTCGTCATTCGCGCCGTCGAAGGCGACGAACAGCCGCAGCTCGAAAGAGTGAAAATACTGAGCCTGAGTTACGCGACGCGCGTTTTCGGAAACTCCGACGATGCGAAAGAGTTCGTTCGCTGCGTGAAAGAAATCGCGGACCCGCAAGCGGCGCAGTTCGAGCTTGAACAGATCGCCAGCCATTATTACCGCGAATGCCGTCAAGGGCGTTCCGTGCCTGAAGTCTTAAAAGAAATGGCACTCCTGGGAATGGAAATGACGCGCGTTACGGCTTCGATTAACGACTTGGAAATCGAAGCGACGGAAACTGAAATCGGCGAAGTTAAACTCACGCCGGCGGACGAAAAAAGAGTTGCGGAGGCTCAAAAAAGTTTACCTTCGCTTCCCTTCCCTACTCCGAACTACAACGCGGAAATGCGTGCCGTCAAAAACAAGCTGTCGCGCGGTTCGCTCTCGAAAGCCAACCAAGACGAATTCGCCGCCTTTTACCTCTCGGACGATGGTAAATCTGTCGAAGAACTCGATGATGATTTTCGCCGTTTCGACGCGCACGAGCAATACGACGAAGACGGTCTTTTAGGTTTGCGGATGTCGGGCAGCCAGCACACGGAAGTCGTTCTCGAACTCGACGCGGAAATCACTGCGGAATATCTGCCGCAAAACGTTCAGCCGCTCGCCAAGCTGCTGCAGCTTGTCTTCGTCGGTCACGAAATCGGCGGACGCGCGGCGCAATCGGCAAGGCATTTCGTCGCCTGCCGGAAAATCGAAAACGCCGATAACTTTCGCGCCCGCGAAGCCTTCCGATTAAACGCTCCTTTCTTTGAAACGGAAAGACCTGTTGTTTCGGAATTCAGTATTTTACCGCTTACGCGCGCCGAGATTTCAGAGTGGATTGACTTGAATCTCGACGCGCTTTATTCGCGCGAAGTCGTCCGCTCGGCGCGGCGCGTAACCACCGGACGTAAAGGCGAATGGCTCGAATTTACTGTTAATCAAACCGTGAACCCGGACTTTGAAGAAAAACAATATGCGAGCCAGATTCTGCACATTTTGCTTGAGCAAACCGAGCGCGATTTTCACCTTTCTTCTTTGCGCCGCAACCACGTTTATCAATCAATTTATTTGCAAATCAGACGAGCGAAAGACACAACTGTTCTCTCGCAGACGGCGGAAATCGCCCGACGCGCTAAAGACGAAAAACGGCTTTCGCTCAAAGAATACACGGCGCTTTCGACCGTTGCGAAATCGCAGTTTGCGAGGCTCTCCGATGCACGTCCGAGCCAGTCGCTTTACCGTCTCGAAAAAGAAATCGCCGCGGCTGATTCGCGCAAAATCGGTTATCTCAAATGGGCGATGTATGGTTCAAACCAACCGGCGCACTCGGTTCACGGCTTACCGCGCCAGGAAGTCCAACGCGCTTGGGCGGCGCTTAAAAACCGCGAACTGATTTTGAAACAAAAAGGGGTAAGCGAGTTCGACCGAATGCGCCAACAGCAACTGCAATTCAACCGCGCGGGCGCGACGCAACAAGTCAGAGTTACGCCCGCGAATCACTAAATTTCCGAACATTTTCCGTTTCATTAAAACTCCGCTCGCGCCAGGTAACGCCGAGCGGAGTTTTTTATTTTAAAGAATCGAAAAACCCAAAAATCAAGCGGCAAACAGTCACGCGAATATGTAGTTTTGACTCCACGCTGGGAGTGCAAAAAAGCGGTAGTTCTGACTCCCGCAAAGCAAGAAATATGAAAACGAATTCTGTTGAAATCGGATCGAGCGTGACGGGAAACGACGCGACAAACGATATAGCTTTGCAGCGTTTCGTCGTCTTCGTCGCCGGCGGCAAACGCCCGATTACTTCGGTTGAAAACTTCGCGCAGGCGGAACGGCTCGCGCTGATTTTCGCTGGAATCACGAACGTGCGGATGGAGGTTTTCGACGACGATAAAGGCATTTGTTATTTCGTCGAGCCTTCGGAAGCGAAAGGTTCTCTCGTTCTCTAAACACCTGAGCGTTTAGAAACAAAAAATAAAAGCGGCAAGC
>SXVE01000411.1 GCA_005790265.1 Acidobacteriota bacterium
AGTCCGCTCATCGGTTCGTCGAGAAAAACGATTTGCGGATCGTTAATCAAACTTTGCGCCAGACCGACTCTTTGGAGCATTCCTTTGGAAAATTTCCTGAGCTGTTTTTTCCAATCTTTTTCGTCCAAGCCGACGCGCGTCAAAAGTTCTTCGGTTTTCACCTTGCGCCGCGCCGCGTCCAAACCGAACAGCTCGCCGAAATAATTCATCAATTCGCGCGCGGTCAAATAATCGTAAAAATACGGATTTTCCGGACAATAACCGATCGAACGATGCATTTGGGCGTCGGAAATATCGCGTCCGAGAATTTTCGCTGTTCCTTCAGACGGGTAAATCAGCGACATCAAAATTTTAATCGTCGTCGTTTTTCCCGCGCCGTTGCCGCCGAGAAAACCGAAAATCTGATTTCCGGCGACTTGCAAACTCAAATCGTCGAGCGCGCGCACTTTTTTCTTTTTCCAAAAGCCGACTTCGTAATCTTTCGACAAATTTTCGATTTCAACAATGTGATTCATACGTTTAGGAATTTTTAATTTGCGGGAATTTTAGTCTTCGTTCTGTCGAGTTCCGCTTCGCATTTTTCCTTGTTCAAAACATACGGCGCGCCGCTCGGATCAACCAGATTATTTGCCGCGTCAATCGCGAAATCTTTGCCGTCCGGCAATTTTACCGTTCGCAACAGCGGAAAAACCTCGCGCCAATCGAATGCGCACCGATTCGTTTTCGCTTTAATGTTTTGCAAAGCGAAATTAACAGCTTCGCGTTCGTCGAGCGATTGCAGCTGCAAAAGCCGCAGTTCGGCGCTTTCTTTCGTCTGCGCATCCTGCGCTTGTTCCGCCATTTGGCGGTAAATGGCGCGCGAAGTTTCGCGGCTGCCGCCGTCGGATTTCATTTTCGCGCTCATCAAACGCATCCAGCTCGGCGCGTCGTTAATCGCCGCGCCGCGTTCGTAACTCGCCGCCGCGTTTTGGTAATCGCCCATTTTCCAATAAATATAGCCGAGGTAATGATAAAGCCGCCAATTTTCAGGATTAGCGGCGATGCCTTTTTGCGTCAACAAAACGGCTTTTTCCTTGTCAATCGCCGGAAGCACGTTCGCGCCGTATTCGTAAAGGCTGGTAAATTTCGGGTCGAGCGTCGTTGCATTGTCGAGATACGGATAGAGCAGGCGCGGATTGAGTTCGCGCATATCGTCGAGACTGATGTTTTTGTCGGAGTTTGCCAGAAATTTGTCGCCGATATACTGCAAAGACTGCATCCAGTACCAATCGGCGATCAAACCTTCAAAACCGAACGAAAAGCCCTTCAAATTTGCTCCCTGCACGAGCAAATCAGAATCTTCAAAACCGGCGGGCGGCGACGGGCGATTTTTTTCGAGCAGCGCGCTGACCGCAAAAATCGCCGCGAAACCGCAGACGATAATCGCGACTGAAACAAAGGTTGTGGCGGATTTGGACGGCATTTTTTTATTTCGTTTGATTACCTTTTGTTTATTTGAAATTGCGGCGGCTGAAAATCAAAATCGTGACGGCGAGCAGAATCGTGATGTAAACGGCGGCATAAATTGAAGCGCCGCCGAACAATGCGCCGGTCGGCATCTCGCCGTGCGCCGCGTTCGTCCGAAACGTGAAAAACGACAAATTCGGCAAAAGATAATAAATAAAATTGAAAAAGATTTTCGCCGCGTTCGAGCCGGTATTTTCGGCAAAATCACGCAGCGACGAGCTGAAATGTCCGATGATGAAAACGAGAAACGCGAGCAGCGCCGATAAAGCGGGCGACGAAAACGACGAAAACAACACGGCGACCGCCGTCAAAATCGCCAGTTCGAGAAAAATCAAAAACACCGCTCCCCAAATCGTCACCGCGAGATTGCCGCCGCCAACATAAAAAAGCGCGAGCGAAACGCCGACGCCCATCACCAAAACATTGACCAAAAGCGTCAGACACAAACCCAAATATTTGCCGATAATAAATTCGCCGCGCCCGACCGGTTTGGCGAAAACGGCGTAAACCGTTCGTTTTTCGATTTCTTTGCTGACTAAGCTGACGCCGACGAAAATCGCGATAAACGCGCCGAAAATCAGCATCGCGCCCAAACCGAGATTGACAATCGTGCGCGCTTCCTGCCCGGCGGTCAACTCGCCGAGAAAAATCGCGCTTGCCGTAATCAGAAGCACGAAAATGACCAGATTGTACAAAACGCGGTCACGGACAGCTTCGCGAAAAGCGTTGCGGGCGATGACGAAAATTCGATTCATTTGCTTTGTCGAAAAATTGAAATGGATGAAATTTGAATGCCGGAAATCGGCACAGATAATTATAAATTCTTTACCGTTTAATGCAATCGAAAATTAAAGTTAATTGCCGAGATTAAACTGAGATTTTTCCTGCGGGTAGAGTATTTCGCGTTCGGTGAGAATCGAGTAAATCGCGCCGTCGGGTTTGAGTTCCATCAATTCGACGAAATTTTTATCTCGGCGCGCGCGTTCGCTCGCCGTCGGTGCGCCTTCGTTGATGAACAGCCGCCATGTTTCCGCTTGTTTGCGGTCGAGTCGTTCGGCAGCTTCATACTGCGCGGCTGATTCGTTAAGACGATTAGATTTTTGCAGCAAAGCGGCGTAACGAACGCGGAGAAACACCGAATAAGGATAAATGTTTACCGCTTCGGCGGCGGTTTTGAGTGCGGCTTCCGGTTCATTCGCCAATGTTTGTGCGGCGATTAAATATGAATAAGCGATTGACGTATTTAAACCTTTTTCGAGGGCGACGTTGATTTGCGCGGCTGATTCGGGATAAAAACCTTCGCTTAGAAGCCGGAATCCGAAGGCGGAATTTGCCGAAGCGTTTGCCGGATCAATTTGCGCGGCAAAACGAAAATTTGATTCGGCGTCGGCAAAATCAGTCTGCCGTTCGCCTTGATAAACGTAAAACTGACTGGTCGCTTTCAGCGCCGAAAAAACGGTCAGCGACAAGCATCCGACTGCCGCAAAAAGTGCGAAAGCGATTTTCAAACGGCGGTTAATAACAGTGTGCGCCGCGCTGATTTGGTTTGGTTTGGAAAAATGTTTGCGCAGCGCAATCGCGAGCAGAAAGAAAAAAATCAAGCCGTTCTGCATCAAGCGAAAGGAATACGAGCTGACGGCGGAATTAATTAAAAATGCGATCATTCCGGCAATCGCCGAATGCGTCAGAATATCCGAGCGCGCGAAAACGCGCTGTTTTATTTCTCCGAAGCTCAATCGCGCGATGCCGAAAATAAAAAGCCCGAAAAGCGCCGCGCCGACGATTCCGAGTTCTGCCAAAATTTGTAAATATTCGCTGTGCGCGCGTTCCGGCAAAAGCCATTCCTGCTGCGCGGCGCTCGCTTTATTGCGCTCATCAGCGGAAAACGGCGCGCGATATTCGTTGAATTTCAAACCGAAATTGTCCGCGCCAACGCCCGTCACCGGATTTTCCGCGAACATTTCGCGCGCCACGCCGTGAAACAAAAATCTAACATTTCCTCCTAAAGAATTGTCCGCGTCTTTTTCGTTTTTAACAACCAAACGATTCAGCGTCGTTGCTTTCGGCTGTCCGGTATCGAAAATTTGAATTTGGGTTAAAAAAATAACAGCGGTAATACCAATGACGCCGAAAACGAGCCTTTTTTTCTCCAGAACGGTTTTGTGATTAATCAACCTGAACGCGACAAAAACCGATAATCCGATGACCGATGAAAGCAGCGCGCCGCGGCTCATCGTCAATAAAACCGCGAGCCAAACGAGCAGCGTAACGGAAATTGCCCAGATCAAATGCCGCTTTTTCAACCGCAGAACATAACCAAAAAACAGCGGCAAAAGCGCCGCGTGAATTTCGGCAAACCGCGCATAACGAGAAGCGAAAGTATCACCGATGTCGGGAGAAAACGTGTATTCGAGAATGCAGTTGACAGCGATAATGCCGACCACGACGCTCAGGGAAATTAAGGTTGTTTGGAAAAATTTAGGATGGACGACGATTTGACTGACAACGAGGAAAAATACCAAATAACAAATCCAAACGAGCGTGTGGTGCGCGACCGATAAATTAGAATCCGCCCAAAAAATCGAAATGCCGCTCCATACAGTGAATGCGAAAAGCAGCACAAACAACCAAACCACCGATTTTGGCGCAGTTTGTAAATAACCGTCGGCTGCTTTCAAACGGAACTGAGAAAACAGCAAAGTTGAAAACAGCAAAAACGAGACAGTCAGCTCAACTTTCCACGGATGCCCAAACAAATCCGCCGGACCCGGAAAATAAACAAGCGGCGCGATAATGACAAAAGCCCAAAACGCCGCAAACAATTTCATACAGTTATTCGGTATTAAAGAATTTGATTTCATATTTGATTGTTCTATTAAGCCGGATTTTACTGATGATGCGGGTTAGTTTGAGTAAAGGGAGAATTTAGCGGAGGCTATAATTATAAAAAAGAGATGAAGCAAAGTTCATCTCTTTTTTATTTCAAGTTTGGTTAAGAAAATTAGTTGTTCAAAACTTTACTGGTTGTGCCGCCGCCTGCCAAAGCACCATTTGTGCTAGTAAATGCAGCGTCAGTTGAGGTATAAAGAACGCCATCGGTCGCGATACCGAAGTAGCGTGTGCCGGTTGCCGTAACTGTCCCGAAAGTCGCCGGACTTGCCTGAATAGCAAATTTCGCCGGTTCTGCCGTTGTGGTCGAAGTGTCCGTTTTGCCCGCTACGAAGAAATAACCGCTTTTCGCTGAACCTGCCGCTGTTGCGCTACCCAAAGTCGAGTCAACCAGGTTGGCTGTTTTCAATCCGGCTAAATCCGTGTAGTTGCCGTTGCCGCTGGTTGAAGCAAAAGTAACTTCAGCGCCGTGCAGTGTGCGGAGAGCCGAGATAGCTGAACCTTCGTTAGCCGAGCGACGTGCGGCAAGCAAGTTCGGGATAGCGATGGCGGCGATGATGCCGATGATGACGACGACGATTAAAAGTTCGATAAGCGAGAAACCTTTCTGATTCTTTTTCATTTTAATTCACAATCTCCTAGAATTTTGTTGTTGTTTGTTTAGTTTTTGATTTACCTTCTTTCAGGCACGCTGTGTCTAATACAAGACGTGTGCCAAACTTTTTTAACAGTATTACAGTATCGCTAAACTCAATGAACTCAAGGGTTCTATTAATTTTCGGTTAATATTCGGAGATTAGTTGGCAGATAACACGAATTGGCGAATAACAGTTTTTGGTAAAACACTGATGACATTTTTTGTCAATTGAGGTTGATTATTTAAGAAAAGCGAGATTTATATGCAATCGAACGAAAAAAGGGAGCGAGATTTTTATTAAATTCGCTCCCTTTTTCATTTTGTCTTGAAAATCAATCGTTTAATCGCTGCTGCGCATTTGTGCCGAAAGCATTCGGATGCTGTGTTTATCTAATAAATGCCGGAGCGAGCGAACCTGCATTTGCAGCAGTTCGGCGGCGCGAGTTTGATTTCCGCTCGTTTTGCGCAGAGCTTCCATTACGTAAGTTTTTTCGAGATTATCCAGATGCGCGGTTAAATTTAAGCCTTCGTCCGGCAAGTCAAATTCGGCTTTGATGCGTTCCGGATTGTAATTGGTGATGTGTTCGGGCAAACGTTCCGGCTGAATTTCGTCGGTGCGTTCGAGCGCGACGGCGCGTTCGATAGTATGTTCGAGTTCGCGGACGTTGCCGTGCCACGCGTAATTTTCCAGAAACTGCATTGATTTCGGGTTGACGGAAAGCGGTCTGCCCGTTTGATCGCAGAATTTTTTGACGAAATGATCAACCAGATCGGGAATATCTTCTTTGCGGTCGCGCAGCGGCGGCAAACTGATCGGAATCACGGAAATGCGGTAAAAAAGGTCTTCGCGAAAAGTTCCGTCAACCGACATCTGTTTCAAATCACGATTGGTTGCGGCGACAACGCGCGTGTCAATCGCCAATTCTTCGTGCGCGCCGACCGGTCGCACGCGCCGTTCCTGCAAAACGCGAAGCAGTTTAACCTGCATCGCGGGCGACATTTCGCCGATTTCGTCGAGGAAAATTGTTCCTTTATTGGCGGCTTCAAAAAGTCCTTTGCGGTTGGCATTCGCGCCGGTAAACGAACCTTTGACGTAACCGAACAATTCGGATTCGAGCAGCGTTTCGGTAAACGCGCCGCAGTTGATCGA
>SXVE01000412.1 GCA_005790265.1 Acidobacteriota bacterium
AAATTTCGTTGGAAACCAAGCTCGTCCACGCGGGCGAGCGCAAACAACAGCCGATCGGATTGCCGGTGGCGACGCCGCTGTATGCGACGGCAACTTACACTTACGATTCGATGCGGGAAATGGACGCCGTTTTTGCGGGCGAAGGCGGCGACTACGTTTACTCGCGCTACGGCAATCCGACGGTCGCCGCGCTCGAAGATGCGCTTCGCACGATTGAAAACGGAACGGTTGCGGTCGCGTATGCGTCCGGGATGGCGGCGATTCACGCGGCGCTTTTCGCGTGCGAATTGTCGAACGGTTCAATCGTTTTGGCGTCGCAGGATTTATACGGCGCGTCGTTCGATTTGCTCAACAAAATTTTCGGCAGTTACGGCGTGAAAATGAAAACGGCGAACTTCAATGATCTCGCAGAATTGAAAACAAAAACGGCGGAATTAAAACCGCGCGTCCTTCTGGCGGAAACGATTTCCAATCCGCTGTTGAAAATTTGCGACATCGCGGCGGTCGCCGAAATCGCGCACGAAAACGGCGCAAGATTGGTGGTTGACAACACTTTCGCGTCGCCTTATTTGTGTCAGCCGCTCGACTTAGGCGCAGATTTTACAGTGCATTCGGCGACGAAATATCTGAGCGGACACGCCGACGCGATGGGCGGAATCGTCGTTTCAAACGAAGAATTCGACCGCGTTTCCTTGACGAGCGTTTTGAAATTAGTCGGCGGCGTGCTGAGCGTCTGGGAAGCGCATCAGATTTTGCGCGGCGTGAAAACTCTTGCTTTGCGAATGGAAAAACAATGCGCCAACGCGCAGATTTTAGCGGAACATTTGTCAAAAAACGAACTAATCGAAAAAGTTTATTACCCGAATCTGACGGACGATCAAAACTTAACAAAAAAAGTTTTGCGCTCGGATTTCGGCGGCGCGCTCGTCAGCATCAAACTAAAAGACGACACGACCGAAGCGGCTTGGAAATTTATGGATTCGCTGAATTTGGCGGTTCGCGCGACGAGTCTCGGCGATGTTTACACGCTCGTTTCGCACTCGGCGTCGAGTTCGCACCGTGAACTCTCGCCGAAAAAACGCCGCGATTTGGGGATTTCGGACGGTTTGATCAGAATCTCGGTCGGCATCGAAAACGTGAACGATATTATCGCCGATATTGAACAGGCATTGGAAAAATAGGAAGAAAATGTAACCACAGATTTTCACAGATGCACACGGATAGAAGAATGATTTTTGTTTGACAACTTATTCAAAAATATCTGATTTAATCTGTGTTTATCTGTGAAAATCTGTGGTTTCAAAAATTGATTTATGATCTCGATAAGCGAAGAATTATTGGCGCAAATTAAGGCGCACGGCGAAAAAACTTATCCGCACGAATGCGGCGGAATGCTGATCGGCACGTTTGAAGACGGGCGGAAAACCGTGACCGAACTTTTGCCGATGGAAAACGCGATGGCGCAGGAAGAGCAACATAACCGCGTATTGATTTTGCCGAAAGACGTTTTGCGAGCCGAGCGTTAAGCGCGGTCGAAAAAACTCGATGTCGTCGGCTATTATCATTCGCACCCGGACGACGAGGCGCGTCCGTCACAGTTTGATTTGGATCACGCGCTGCCGGTTTGGAGCTACATTATCGCTTCGATTGTGCAGGGCAAAGCGGTTGACGCGCGTTCGTGGGAAATGGAAAACGACCGCTCGAAATTCAATGCGGAAGAATTGAAAACGGAAGAGAATTAACCGCAGATAAATACAGATAGACGCAGATATTTAATAGTAAATTGAGCATTTATCAAAAATCTGCGTTTATCCGCGTAAATCTGCGGTTAATAAAAAGTTTTAAGGAGAAAATATGGCAGTAACAATTGTGATTCCGACGCCGCTCAGACAGTTTGCGGGCGGAAAATCGGAAGTGGAAGTCGAAGCGGCGACGGCGGGCGAAGCGCTCGAAAAGTTAACGTCTGAATACGCCGATTTGAAAAAGCATCTGTATAACGACGCGGGAAATTTGCGAAATTTCGTTAATGTTTACGTCGGCGACGAAGATATTCGCGATCTGGACGATTTGGATACCGAAGTTAAAAACGGCGGCGAAATTCTGATCGTGCCGTCAATCGCGGGCGGAAATTCGGCGGCGAGCGAAGCGCAATCGAAAAAGGATTTGCCCGAACTTTCGACCGAAGAATATGCGCGCTATTCGCGGCATTTGATTTTGCCGGAAGTCGGTCTGGAAGGACAAAAAAAGCTGAAAGCCGCCCGCGTTTTGATGATCGGCACGGGTGGTTTGGGTTCGCCGCTCGGACTTTACTTGACGGCAGCAGGGATAGGAACAATCGGATTGGTTGATTTCGATGTCGTGGACGAATCGAATCTCCAGCGCCAGATTATTCACGGAACGAAAGATGTCGGGCGACCGAAAATCGCGTCGGCGAAAGATCGTTTGAACGACATCAATCCTAATGTTGTAATCGAAGCGCACGAAACGAAACTGACCAGCGAAAACGCGCTCGAATTGTTTAAGGATTTCGATGTCGTCGTTGACGGC
>SXVE01000413.1 GCA_005790265.1 Acidobacteriota bacterium
CGTCGTTAAAGGCAGCACGATGTTTCCGCGCGACCGCGTCATCGCCAGTTTGACTAAATACGATATTCCGTTTGACGAATCGGAAGAATCGGAAGCATTGACTGAAAAGTTGTCGAACTTTTACGCCAAACGCTCTCTGACGCAAACGCCGATTGAGCCTTCAGATCAAGCCGAAGCGATCTTTTTGCTCGTCTCGAAACGTCTCGGCAAAACGACCGGACACGTCATTCCGGTTGACGGCGGTTTGGCTGACGGGTTTATGAGATAGTTCAAAATGGATAATTGAGAATGGATAATTGATAATAAAAATCTGCAAAATTGTCCATTCTCAATTATCCACTATCAATTGTTGAGAAATAAAATGTCAGAAAATTTCACCATCAAACAGGATTTAATTGCCGAACAAAACAAAAAATCGGCGGAATTTTTAGCCGAAGATTACGATTATCTCGCCAAAAAACTTCAGCGCCGAAACGTCAACATCGAAGACTTGGTGGCGCGAGCGGCGAATTTTCAGGTCGCCATTCCGTCGTGGGGCGTCGGGACCGGCGGCACTCGTTTTGCGCGTTTTCCGGGTAGCGGAGAGCCGCGCGGAGTGTTTGAAAAACTCGAAGACTGCGCGACAATTAATCAGCTCGTGCGTACGACCGGCGCGGTTTCACTGCATATTCCGTGGGACAAAACCGATTCGGTTGACGAATTGAAAAACTTTGCCGAAAATCACGAACTGACATTCGACGCGATGAATTCCAACACGTTTCAGGATCAGCTCGACCAGAAATTTTCGTATAAATACGGCAGTCTTTCGCATTCCGATTCTTCGGTGCGCAAACAGGCGATTGAGCATAATCTCGACTGCATCGAAATCGGTAAACAGATCGGTTCAAAGGCTTTAACGGTTTGGGTCGGTGACGGCAGCAATTTTGCCGGGCAGACGAATTTTCGCCGCGCGCTCGAATGTTACCTCGAATCAATGCGCGAAATTTACCGACATATTCCCGATGATTGGCGTTTATTCGTCGAGCACAAATTTTACGAACCAGCGTTTTATTCGACGGTCATCAACGATTGGGGAACGAGCTATTTCTGCGCGAAAGAACTCGGCGAAAAGGCGATGTGTCTCGTTGATCTCGGACATCACGCGCCGAACGTCAACATCGAACAAATTGTTTCGCGCCTGATCCAATTCGGCAAACTCGGCGGTTTTCACTTTAACGACAGCAAATACGGCGACGACGATCTCGATGCCGGTTCGATCAAACCGTTTCAACTTTTCCTTGTTTTTAATGAGCTCGTTGACGCCGAATTAAACAATCTGCCGAATTTCGACCCGGCATATATGATTGACCAATCGCACAACGTCACCGATCCGCTCGAATCGCTGATGACGAGCGCGATGGAAATTTCCCGCGCATTCGTGCAGGCGCATCTCGTTGACCGCGCTAAACTCGAAGAAGCACAGCGCAAAGGCGACGCGATTACCGCTTTGGCGACTTTGAAATCCGCGTTCACAACCGACGTTTCGCCGATTCTGGCTAAGGCTCGCGAGAAAAACGGCGGCGCGATTGACCCGATTGCCGTCTACCGTTCAAGCGGTTATCGCATCGAAAAAGCGAAAGAACGCCCGGCGCAAATCGGAATTTCGGCGGGAATAGTTTAAACATTTATCATTCAACATTTGTCATTTATCAGTTTTTGATTCGTGTTGAGTGGTAAATGGTAAATGATGAATGGCAAATGAGCTTTACATCGCCGTTGATTTAGGCGCGGGCAGCGGCAGAGTTTTTCTCTGCAATATCGCGCCGGACGAGTTTTTTCTTGAAGAAATCAGTCGTTTTCACTATCCGCCGACCGAAGAAAACGGATTTTTGCGTTGGAATTTTTCGCACATTTTCGCGGAAATCAAAAAAGGTCTGCTCGCGGCGGGAAGACGCGCTGAAGAATTAAACTGCCGGATTTACAGCATTGGCGTTGACAGTTGGGCGGTTGATTATGGCTTGCTCGATGAAAAAGGCGAATTGCTCGCCGATCCTGTTTGCTATCGTGACAAGCGAACCGAAGACGCGCCGCAAAAAGTTTTTCAGGCGATTTCGCGGGCGAAGGTATTTGAAAACACCGGCATCCAGTTTCTGAATTTTAATACGATTTACCAGCTATATTCGGAAAGCGAAATCATCGAAAAAGCTGACAAATTACTTCTTTTGCCGGACTTGATAAATTATTTTTTGACCGGAAAAATCGCCGCCGAATATACCAACGCGACGACGACACAACTGTTAAATGCGCGAACAAGCAATTGGGATTTGGAAACTATCGAAAAGCTGAAATTTCCGCGAAAATTGTTTCCCGAAATTGTCCGCGCCGGAACTGATTTAGGTTTTTTGAAACGCGAAATCGCCGTAGAATTGAATCTCGAAAACGTGCGCGTGATCGCTCCGGCGACGCACGATACGGCAAGCGCAATCATCGGCGCGCCGCTCGAAGAAAATCAGGCGTATATTTCATCGGGAACGTGGTCGCTGGTCGGCGTTGAACGCAGCGAAGCGCTGATAAATGAACGAGTTGCCGCCGAGAATTTTACCAACGAAGGCGGCGCTTTCGGAACGATTCGATTTTTGAAAAACGTGATGGGTTTGTGGATTTTTGAAAGCTGTCGCCGCGAATGGGAACAAATCGGCATTCGCACC
>SXVE01000046.1 GCA_005790265.1 Acidobacteriota bacterium
ATTAAAGCCGACACGATTGTCTGGAGTTTGGACGGCACGCTTCGTTACGCGCCAATCGCCGCGTTGTGGGACGGAAAACAATATCTGGTTGAAAAATACACGAACGCGGTTTTAACTTTGGCGAGTCGTAATAAACTGAGCGGCAAATCGTCTGACCGAACGAAATGGCAGGCGCTCGGCGTCGGCGTTTCCAAACAAGCGATTGTGCAAACGGCGGACGGCACAACCAAAACTTTCGACGCGCTGGCGGCAGTTCCCGAAGAATTATGCAACGTCGTCGCCGATCCGCAGAAAAAAGATTTTTGCGCCGCACTGACCAAAGACAGAACGAGCGTCATCAGCGGCGTAAATTTATTTGATGAAGAATTTACGCTGCAAAATTTTCAAAAATATCTCGGCAGAACGCCGATTGTTCACGTCGCGAGTCATTTTTCGCTGAACGCGGGCGATGAGAATGATTCGTTTCTGTTGCTCGGCGGCGGCGCAGAGCGCAAATTCACATTGGCAAATCTCGGCAAAACCAATCTCAATGCGCTGGAATTACTGACGCTTTCGGCTTGCAATACGGCGATGAGCGCGGGCAGCAAATCAAACGGTTTGGAAGTGGAAAGTTTCGGCGCGCTCGCGCAGAACAAAGGCGCAAAGTCAGTGTTGGCAACGCTTTGGGCGGTCGCCGATTCTTCGACGCGCGATTTGATGATCGAATTTTATCGCCGAATTGAAACCGACCGCGAAAACGGCAAAGCCGCCGCGTTGCGCCAAGCGCAAATCGCGCTGCTCAACGGAAAAAACCAAATCAATCAAAACGGAACAAAGCGCAGTGACATTGAAACTCTGGGCGGTGCCGGAGAAAAACAACCGCCGTTCAAAAAAGATGTGAACGCGCCGTTTGCGCATCCGTATTATTGGTCGCCGTTTATTTTATTCGGCAACTGGCGCTGATTTTTCGCTTGTCTTTTCGTTCGCAAACGCGGGAAAGTTTTTTTGTAAATTAATGAAAACAATTCTCTTTAACTCAATTTTTGCGCCCGTGCTAATTGCGTTTCTAACGCTTTTTACGAGCGTGGGAGCGCAAAATCATCCGGCTGAAAACCGAATTGAAAAACCGCCGCTGTTTGCGCTGCAAGTCGCGGTCGGCAAATACGCCGACAATCAAACGTGGCGCGGGTTGAGCGGAACTTATACGGATGTCGGCGAGATGAAAAAACTTTTGATTGGCGAAAGATTTCAAATTCCCGCCGATCATATTCAGACGTTAATTGATGCGCAGGCGACGAAAAAGCAAATATTCGACCGTTTTGAAAATCATTTGATCGAAAACGCGCGCCGTTATCACGAAAAAACGCGACGCCGCGACGCCGTGATTTTGTTTCAATTCAGCGGACACGGCTCGCAGACGCCGGACGCCGACGGCGATGAAATTGATAAATTCGACGAAACGCTCGTTCCCTACGACAGCCAGGATTTGCCGGACAAAAATTACGATATTACCGACGATGAAATCTACTCTCTGACCGCGCGGCTCAAGCTTTACACCGACAATATCGTTTACATTCTCGACAGTTGTCATTCCGGTTCGGGAACGCGCGATGCGGGAGATTCGCGCCGTTTACCGGCGCGAAAAACAACGCCCGTCGCGCTGCTCAAAAACGGCGCGCGCGGCGAAAATACCAAGCCGGAAAAAGACGGCGCGCAAACGGATTTTCTGCCGAATGATGTTGATTACATCGTTATTTCTGCGGCGCAGGCAAATCAGCTCGCCGGTCAAAAAGATGTTTTTGAATGCGAAACCTGCCCGAAAAAAATCGCTTCCTACGGTTATTTAACGTTTTATTTGATTGAAGAGTTAAAAAACGCCAAACCGGACACGAGTTACCGCGAATTGATGGGAAAAGTTCGCCGCCAAGTCGCCGCCGAAAAACCGACGCAGACGCCGCAAATCGAAGGCGATGCCAACCGTTTCGTTTTTGGCGGAATAAGCAGCCGCGCGGAAAATTTTATCAAAATTTCCGAAGTCAGAAACCGGCAAATTACGATTGCGGCGGGCGCGATGCAGGCAATTACCGAAGGAGCAATCGTCGCGATTTATGACAAAACGCAGAGTAGTTTTCAAACGAGCAACGGCAAAATAGCAGAAGCACGAGTTTTGCAAGTCGAAGCAAACAAAGCGGTTGCGGAAATAATTACGCAACGGCGCGAAGTTTCGCCGACCGACAAAGCGGTGATTGCCGGAATTGATCTCGGCGCAACAAATCTGCGCGTTTTATTCGGCGGAGAAGTCGAAGAAAAACTCTCGCCGGCGAATAAAATTTTGCTGCAAAGACTGCGGCAAAAACTGTTCGGCGGCGAAGCAAGTGACAATCGCCCGCGAGCAATCGAATTAACGAACGGAAACTGGAATGACGCGCAGATTCGTTGGGACGTAGCGATTCTAAAGGACAATTTCGGCAAAGTTTTCGCCGACCGAAACCGCGCATCGCCGATGAAAACGGCGGACGGAACAGCGATTTTCCCCGATGCGGAACAGCCGGTTTTTTACCTCGCTGGAAAAGATTTCGTGCCGCTTTACGGTTTTTATGTCGCTGAAACCGACGAAAACGCGGCGGAGAAAATCGAAAAAGCGCTCGTTCATCTGGCGCGGCTTCGCTCGGTCAGGACAATCGCCAATCGGCGTTCCGTGCTTGCCGAAAAAATCACAATCAAACCGTTTCGATTGATCAATCCGCAATGCGAAAACGGCATTATCGTCGCGGATAAAAGAGAACCGCTTGAATTGAATCGGGCGAAAAGCGTTTACGAATTAGCGAACGGCGAGCGTTTTCAGTTGGAAATTAAAAATAATTCGGCAAGTGATTTGTATTTCAACATTCTGAATTTGGCGACGGACGGAAGCGTCAAACTCCTTTTGCCGCGTCCGGTTTACGAAGAAAAAGACGGGGTGAAATTGGCGAGCGGCGAAAAACTGATGATTCCCGGCGAAAAATGCCGCGACGGAGTGCTGCGCGCCGGTTTTCCGATTGGTGCGGAAATTTTCAAAATCATCGCGACGACCGCGAAAACGACGCGCGCCGATTTTGAGTTTCTCGAAATGGACTCGATCACCAAACGCGCCGAAAAAACCACGTCGCTGACCGAAGTCGGCGAATGGACGACGGCGGAAATCAATTTTGAAATCAGTGCGAACCCGGGACAGAAATAATCATTGAATAGTAAAAGAATAGTAACAATAAAAAGGAGAAAAATTATGAATTCAAAGCAATTAAAATTTTGCGCAAAAGCGTTGATGTTCGCTTTTGTCGTTTTCATCTGCATCGGTTCGGCAGACGCCAAAGGTCGAAAATTCGGCTTATTTATCGGCATTAACGAGTATGATTCGTCGCCGCTTTACGGCTGCGTCAACGATGCGATTAAAATGCAGAACACGATGACGGGAAAATTCGGTTTTATGAAATCGGACACGACGCTGCTGCTCAACAAAGCGGCGACCAGAAAGGGAATTATCGACAATATTAAAAAATACGAACAGACGGCGACCGACGGCGATTTGTTCGTCGTGCATTATTCCGGTCACGGTTCACTTTTTCCGGACAAATATTCGGAAGAAAAAGACGAAACGAAAATGTTTTACTACGAAGACCCGAACACTGGCGAAGTTTATTACCCGCGCGATTATTACGATTCGGCGATTGATCCGGTTGATTCGCATCTGAAAACGAGCGGCAAACCGTGGAATAATCTGATTCTCGATGATGAGCTATATCAAATGTTTGCCGCATTTACGCAAAAAGGCGTGCAGGTCGTTTACGTGTCCGACAGTTGTTTTTCCGGTTCGATTGCCAAAGATAAAAACACGAAAGCCGCAAAGAGATTTTTGCCGCTTCATCGCGCATTCAAAGTTGAAAAATTTGAGGACATTAAATTTACCGCGCCGAAAATGCAGCGCGATGCTGCGCCGCAGCAATTTAATAATCTTTATTTGGTTTTGACCGGCGCCAATGTTGACGAAACGGCGTCTGACGCGAGCGACGATCCGACTTTGCAAATGGGACTTTTTACAAGCAATCTGGTCAAAACTCTGAATTCACCGGCGGCGATGAAAATGACCTACTCGGATTTGATGGCAAATGTCAGCTTAAAAGTGGCGACAGCTTCAACCGCCGCGCAAAATCCGCTGCTTGATGCGCGTTTCGGAAATTCGAAATCGCTGATTTTCAGCGCGCCGAAACCGGCGACTTCACTTCCGCCGCTGCCGAAACTGCCGAACGGCGGCAAAAAATCTTAAATTTTTAATGAACGGAAAAGAAGTTTTTACCAACTGATTTTTTAGCGCATCTGTGAAAGAATTATGAAACGCCGTTTCATAATTCTTTTTTTATGTTGATTACCGATTTTGATTTTCATCTGCCCGACGAATTAATCGCGCAGACGCCGCTTGAAAAACGCGAAAATTCGCGAATGCTCGCCGTCAATCTTTCGGCTAAGTCGTTTGACGACAAGCACTTTTACAATTTCCCGAATTTTTTGCGCGCGGGCGATGTTTTGGTTTTAAATAACACGAAAGTTTTTCCGGCGCGGCTGTTCGGCGAAACGGAAACGGGCGCGAAAATTGAAGTTTTTCTCGTGAGAGAAATTGAAAAAGATGTTTGGGAAACGCTCGCGCGACCGGCAAAAAGACTAAAAATCGGGAAAAAAATCATTTTCAGCACAGATTTGACGGCGGATGTTCTGGAAAAATCCGAAGAAGGGCGCGTTTTCGTGCAATTTACGTCAAACGGCGATTTTGACGAGATTTTAGACCGCATCGGAAAAACGCCGCTGCCGCCGTATATTAAACGCGAAAACGAAGATTTCAATGCGGATCGCGACCGTTACCAAACGGTTTTCGCCCGCGAACGCGGAGCCATCGCCGCCCCGACCGCCGGACTTCATTTTACGCCGCAAGTTATCGAAAAAATTAAAAATAACGGCGTCAACGTCGCCGAAATCACGCTGCACGTCGGCTACGGAACTTTCGAGCCGGTGCGCGTTACGAATTTGTCCGAACACACGGTTTTGCCCGAACATTACGAAATCAGCGAGACGGCGGCGGAAATTCTCAATGGCGCGAAAGCGGAAAATCGCCGAATTATCGCGGTCGGAACAACAACGACCAGGGCTTTGGAATCGGCGTTCGGCGAAACCGGAAAATTCGCGGCGGGAAAAAGTTTAGCCGAATTGACGATTACGCCGGAATATCAATTTCGCGCGATCAGCGGAATTCTGACAAATTTTCATCTGCCGCAATCGTCTCTGCTCGTTTTGGTTTCAACTTTCGGCGGCGCCGAACTTATAATGAAAGCGTACGAACACGCCGTTCGTTCCGGTTATCGCTTTTACAGTTACGGCGATTGTATGTTTATTTTTTAATCGAATTTCAAACTCTCTTATGGCGGTTTTGCAGACAATTCGCAATTTTTTCGTACCGGCGCAGATCGAAGAAACAGAAAATATCGTGCCCGCGCCGCCGTGCGAGTACGAAATTCGCCGCTTAACGGAAAAGCATCAGGAAGAAGTAATGCGGCTTAATCTGCGTTGTTTCAAAAACGGGGAAAATTACACGAAACACACTTTTAATTATCTGCTCGGCGAACCGAAAACGCTCAGTTATCGCGCCGTTACACCGACGGACGAAATGGTCGGTTTTATTTTCGTGATGATGAGCGACAATGGCGCCGGACATCTGACGACCGTCGGAGTTGCGCCCGAACACCGGCGGCGCGGTTTAGCGGAACAGCTTTTGGAACACGCCGAAAACGCTTTGCGCCGCCGGGAAATCAGCACGATTATGCTCGAAGTTCGCGTCAGTAATGTCGGAGCGCAAAATCTTTACCAACGTTTCGGCTATTCGACAATTCAGCGAATTTCCAGTTATTACAACAACGGCGAAGACTGTTTTTTGATGGTCAAATCGCTTTCGTAAACCGGGATTCAATATTTAGATTTCAATCTTTAATCCTGAATTCTGAATCTTAAATTTTGAGTTTTGAGTTTTGAATTTTACGCTTCCCAAAATTTACCCGATTACCGACGTTCGTTTGTCGAAGATTTCGCACGCCGAACAAGTCAAGAAATTGATCGAAGGCGGCGCGCGATTTATTCAACTGCGCGAAAAATACGGTTCGCCGCAGCATTTTTATGACGAAGCGAAAAAAGCGCTGAAAATTGCGCGCGGCGAAAATGTGAAAATTATTATTAACGACCGCGTTGACGTTGCGCTGGCGCTCAAAGCCGACGGCGTTCATCTCGGTCAGGATGATTTGCCGCCCGCCGAAGCGCGAAAAATTCTGGGCGAAAATGCGATTATTGGCTTTTCGACGCACAACATCGAACAAGCGATTTCAGCCGTCCGGATGCCGATAGATTATTTGGCAATCGGTCCGATTTTTGCGACCTCGACCAAGGAAAATCCCGACGAAATTGTTGGATTAGAAGGCTTAACAAAAGTTCGCGCGGCAGTCGGCGATTTCCCGATTGTCGCTATCGGCGGAATAACAGAAGCGAATCTGCGGCAAATTTTTACAGCCGGAGCGGATTCGGCGGCGATTATCAGCGATCTCGTTTCAGACTCATTCAACATCAGTGAAAAGTTCCAAAAACTATCGTCAATTTAACAACATTGCAAACATTGTTAATCATTCTTAAAAAATAACTTGCATTCCCGCGCGTTCTCACGTAAAAATAGAAGAGCTGAAATTTTTCAGTCGCCGAAAAATCTCAAAAATCTTCTTCCTGCCTTTTTTTGTTTCTTTTAATTTTTCAAGGAGTTTAATACCCAACCGATGAGTTTGCTTGATGTCGCGCCGATTATAGAGCAGATGCTGCTTATTTCCGATAATGTCAGTGATATAAATTTCTCGACCGGACAAAAACCGCAGGTGGAAATCAGCGGCAGTTTGTATTCGGCTTCGCCGCTCGGTATCGGCAGATTATCCGGTTTTCAGACCGAAATGATTGCGATGTCAATTCTGCGCGATAATTCCGAAGCGGCGCGCCAGCTCGCGCAAAGCGGAACGGCGGATTTGAGTTATACGCTGACCGGACGCTGTCGTTTTCGCGTTAATATTTTTCAGCAGCGCGGTTCTTTTTCGATTGTGATGCGCGTTATTCCGCACGAAATTCCAACTTTTGAATCGCTGAACGTTCCGCCGCAGCTCACCGATATTTGCAACATCAGAAACGGAATCGTTTTGGTAACCGGACCGACCGGATCGGGAAAAAGCTCGACTCTGGCGGCGGTCATTGATCGCATTAACGAAATTAAAAGCTACCACATCGTAACGATTGAAGACCCGATAGAATTTCTTCATCCGCACAAAAAATGCACGATCAACCAGCGCGAAGTCGGCTCGGATACAAAAGATTTCGCTTCGGCTCTGCGCGCCGCGCTGCGTCAAGCGCCGAAAGTGATTCTCGTCGGCGAGATGCGCGATTTGGAAACGGCGGAAATCGCGCTTGAAGCGGCGGAAACCGGACACCTTGTTTTATCAACGCTGCACACGATTGACGCGTCGAAAACGATTGATCGCATTATCGGTTTGTATCCGAAAAACGAAGAAAAAATTATCCGAATGCGGCTCGCGCAAACGTTTCGCTACATCATTTCGCAGCGTTTGGTGCCGCGCGCCGACGGAAAAGGACGCATCGCGGCGGTCGAGATATTAAAATCAAATCCGCGCACGCGCGAATATATCGAAAAAGGCGAATCCGAAGGAAAATCACTGCTCGATGCAATGCGTGATGGGGAAATTGACGGAATGCAGGATTTTGACACGGTTTTGCGGCAGATGATTACCAAAGAGCAAATTACGCTCGAAGACGGAATTTCGTTTGCAACCAATCAAAATAATCTTCTGCTTCAACTAAAAGGACTTTCGGGAACCGACGATTACAGCAATGCTCAACCGACGCCGGCGATGCCGAAATTAAGCGTTCCGCCGCCGTCGCCGAGAAATTCGGTGCTTGATTTGATTGAAAAATAGAAACGAACCGCTAAATACCAATTTGAAAATCATTTTGTAATCAGCACTTAATTTTTGAGTCGTTTTCGACGCGCAGCTTTTTTCGTTATCAAAATTGTTTTCTAAATCTTTACTTTTTATTTTCTGCATCTACCAATTTTATGATTATTCGCTGTGATAATTGTTCTGTTTCGCTTCAGCTCGACGAATCGAAAATTCCGAGCGGCAATTTTACGGTTCGCTGTCCGCGCTGTCAAAATATGATTCGCGTGCAAAAAGGCGCAAAAACCGTTCAGCAGTTAGAAGAGAACAAACCGGCGGCGGCGGTCGAAAATAATTCGCAGCAATTTGCCGCCAAAGAATCGGAATTTCAAATAAATTCGGCTCTGCGCTCGCTGCTTTCGGCGCTGAAAACCGAAACGACGGTGATGGACGTCAGCGACGAGCGAAGCGAAAAACCGCGCCGCGTTCTGCTTTGTTTGGGGCAGAAACGCGAAGAAACGGCGAAAAAATTAGCAGAAGCCGGTTATAAAGTTTACATCGCGCAAACTCCGGCGCAGGCGAATGAACGTCTGCGCGAAGGAAAAACCGAAGTCGTCGTTTTCTCGCCGGATTTCGCGGCGGAATTTGGCGGCGCAGCGATTTTGCAGCAGAAAGCCAACGCGATGTATTCGTCGGAAAGAAGACGTCTGTTTCTAGTTTCGCTTGAAGACGGCGGTACGACGATGAACGCGCACGAAGCGTTTCTGCGCAACTTAAATTTGATCGTCAACACCAACGATTTGCCGCAGCTTCCGCTGATTTTGAACCGGGCTTTGCGCGATTTTAACGACCTTTATCACTATTTGAACAAATCGCTGAATCTCGAATCAATTTAACGAAAAACAATTTTTTAATTGAGAAAGCGCCCGCAAATTTGAAATTTGCGAGCGCTTTCTTTTTCATTTTCAGGCGAATTTTACGTGAATTTCACGGCGGTTCGTTTTCTGATCGCGTCCAAATTATCGTCAATCGTAATTTCGCCGTTTTCGTAAACGATATCGAGTTGCGAATTCTCCGCCGCGAGCGTTTCGGCGTTTTCGAGTTTGACGGTTTCAAACTCGCCGTTTTCGTTTTTAATCAAATCGAGCCGCCCGCGTTTGCTGTTTTTTCCGGCGTCGGTGATCGGCTGTTTGTAAACTTCGATTAATTTTCCGTTCGCCGTGATCGCCGAACATTTGTAAGCGAATTTCAAAGTGTCGCGGCTGATTTTTTGCAACAGCGAGCCGCCGATGCCGAACGCGATGTTCGACGCGGAAAAATTTTCGTCTTTCAAGCGCTGCAAAATCTGTTTGATAGATTCCTGATTCACGCCGTCGCCTTGAATTATCCGCACGTTTTTCAAAACTTTGTAGCCTTTTGAATTCGTTTCTGTGCCGAATTTTTCGCCTAAAATTTGGGCGACTTTTGCGACGACTTCGACCGGCTCGCCCGAATCGGGACGAATGACGACGGTCGCGCCCGAATCAACGACTTGCTGACGCAATTGTTCGCCCCAGATTTTTTCGACCGCTTCGTAAATATTCCACGAATCGGAAACGATGGCGACGGTTGCGCCCGGTTTCGCGAAATTATCGAGCATATTGCGATACGCGTCCGCTTCGTTTTCGCGTCCCCAACTCGTAATCGTCGAATGTTCCGCCGCCGGAATCGAAAATCCAGCCATTTCAGCGTGATAAAATTCGCGATGCAAAAGCAGCGCCGACATCGTATCGGTTCCCATAAAATTGACGAGATGCGCAGCGCCGCCGATTGCCGCCGTTTCCTGACTTGAGACGCCGCGCGAACCGAAATCGTGAACTTTGAAATTGATTTCCGCGTCGGCGTCGTCCGCCGTTTCCTGCAAAAATCGGTAAACGTCACGTTTGATGTAGTAACTTTGCGTTGCAACAGTTACCGGATACCAAATGCGCATCAACTGCGTTTCAAACCAGCTTCCGAGCCAGTAAAATTCATCGTCCGTCGTCTCAACCGTCATCAAAACATTGCGCGTCGGCACAACCGAACCTTCGGCAACTGCGCGGATTTTTAACGGAAGTTTCCCGCCGCGTTTTTCAATCAGCCGAGTCCAACCCGCGTAATTAAACGGTAAACCGTGCGCCGTAATGACTTCGCGCGCTTCTTCAACCATTTCCTGCGTAAATTTTTCGCAAAAATAACGCTTCAAAAGATACTGCAAACCGAAAAAAACCGTCTCCGTATAATCGCGTTCCGAACCGCGTGATTCAAGATAAAAAAACGCGCCGGTCGTGTTCGGCGGATACTGCAAAAAATGACTCGCTTTGTACGAATCCGTGTCAATTATTCTATTGATTTCAAACATTTTATTCTCCTTTTCAGCTTTCTACCCGAAAGCCTAATTTTTATTTTTTAATTCATTACTGATTGTGCAGAAATTAAGAAAAGACAATCAGGAAAATCATAATTATTGCAGTTAAAATAATAAATCAAATATTTTGGGATAACACAACTGTTGCGATTTATTGAATTATTCTTAAATTTTCAGTGCGTCGGTAAACGAATCGAAAAATCGAAACCGCCGCGAGCAAATTTAATCCAACCAATAAAATCACATATTTTAGGGAATTAGCATCGAAAAAAGGGTTTAGCGGAACAACCGCGTAAAGTACATTTAG
>SXVE01000047.1 GCA_005790265.1 Acidobacteriota bacterium
GTGAATTCCTTTAACTTTTCGTGGACTTCCACATCATCGAAATTAATCGTTTCGACGTGATTATCCGGATTAAACTGTCTGGCTTCATTCAGCCGCGCATCGTAGTGATCAATCGCGATTACCTGTTCCGCGCCGAGCATAAACGCCGATTTAATGGCAAATTGTCCGACCGGACCGCACCCCCAAACGGCAACCGTGTCGCCTTCCTGAATGTTGCAGTTTTCCGCCGCTTGATAGCCGGTCGGAAAAATGTCCGACAAAAACAGAACCTTTTCGTCTTCGATATGATTCGGCACTTTGAGCGGACCGACATCGGCAAATGGAACGCGCACATATTCGGCTTGTCCGCCCGCAAATCCGCCCATCATGTGCGAATATCCGAACAGCGCCGAACCGGAATAACCGTACAATCCTTCGACAACTTCCGGTTTCGGATTGGAATTATCGCAAGCCGACCATAAATCGCGCTGACAGAAAAAACAATTTCCGCACGCGATGGTAAACGGAACGACGACTTTATCGCCTTTTTGCAAATTTGTGACGCCTTTGCCCGTTTCCACGACTTCACCCATAAATTCGTGTCCGAGAATATCGCCTTCTTTCATCGTCGGAATATAACCGTTGTAAAGATGAAGATCAGAGCCGCAAATCGCCGTTCTGGTAATTTTGATAATTGCGTCGCGGTCGTTTAAAATCTGCGGATCCGGCACATTCAAAACCTGCACATCGTGTTTTCCCATCCAACATACTGCTTTCATTTTAATTCTCCCTTTGTTCGTCAAAAATACTTTGTAAAAATATATTTCTAAAGCAAAAGCGGATTGTCGGATTTTGTTCTGCGATTGAAAATCCGACAATCCGCTTTGCAAGCCGTTTAAGCTGACGCCGTCTTCGCCTGCGGTTCGCGTCCCGAAGGCTGACCTTCGACCGTGATAATCTCGCCCGATTCCATCAAACTTTTGAAGCGGTAAAGATCGCCGTAAACCTGTTGATTCGGTTCTTCACCGAAAAGTTTGGCGATCAGCGAACCGACATAACCAGCGGGCGGCTCGTAAGTCAGCGTCACGATTACTTCGGTTCCGCGATTGGTCGTCGGTCTGAATTCAACGACGCCCGAATTCGGCACGTCGGAAAGTTCCGAAGATTTCCAGCCGATGCGCTCGTTTTCGATTTCGCTCGTGATCTCCGCGTCCCATTCGACCGTCGTGCCGAGCGGCGCTTTCGCGACCCAGTGCGAAGTTTTTTCGCCGGTCACTTTCACCGATTCGAGGTGCGCCATAAATTTCGGCAGATTTTCAAAATCGCGCCAGAAACTGTAAAGCTCCGCCGCCGATTTGTTAATCGTCAATGCTTTTTTGACGTGCAGACGATTCGACGAACTCGCTTTATTTGCCGCGCCCGCTTCGGCGGTGCTGAATCCGGCGGCTTCATACACTTGGCAATGTCCGGTCGCGCCCCGATAAAGCAGACCGCCGCCGACGAGCGAAAGCAAGCCGCCGAATAATCCGCCTTGTTTTAATCCGTAAGCGACCAAACCGCCGCCCGCCGCCGCCGAGATCGCGCGTTCCGCCGAGCCGACGTTCGGTGTCGTGTTCGGTAAATATTTAGTCAGTGTATTTTCTTTTTCGTGATGCATAGCAATTTTTCTCCTCTTAAATTTCTTTTTTTCTTTTTCTGCGTTTTTCAAAATAGTTTTTGCTCAACTGTTTGAGTTAGCAACTTTTGTTTTTATTTGCTCGTCTCAGCCGAATCTTCGTTGTTTTTACTGATTTGGTTGTCGGCAAGCGCCGTCAAAACCGACGGCGAAATCCACGAATCGCTGTCTTTTCCTTTAAGCAGTCTTTTTCCGATGCCGCCCGCCGCCGGTAATATTTCATTGATGAGCGCGGTGATTTCCGCCGTCGTTTCCGGCAGCAGCGCGTTCATTTTCGCGAGCGTCTGCGCCTGAATCGAAATGATTTTTTCGGCATCGCCGCGCTCGACGGCTTTGATAATTTGCCGCGCGGCGGATTCGGCGCTGACCGATGAAAACGGCAGCGCGTTGCCGATGCTGAACCAGGCGAATTCCTTTTCGTTTTGTCCTTTGAATTCGGCATTGACGTGACTGCCCGTGCGCATCAAGCCGGGACAAATTGTTGTGACAAAAATATTATCTTTGGCGAGTTCGGCGCGTAGCGCGTTTGATAAACCGACGAGCGCGAATTTACTGGCGCAATACGGCGCGAGATGCGGCACGGCGACTTTTCCGCCGATTGATGAAACGTTAACGATTCTGCCCGCGCCGCGTTCGCGCATTTGCGGCAGAACAGCTTGAATCATATAAAACGGCGCCCAAAAATGAATCGCCAGCGCGTCTTCAAAATCTTTCTGCGTTTGTTCTTCGAGCGGTCCGACCTGAATGACTCCGGCGTTGTTAATCAAAACGTCAATGTTTCCGAATCGCGCGCTGACTTCGCCGATCAGACGTTCTGCTGCCGTTTGGTCGCGCACATCGCAAACCGACGCGTAAACTTCGGCTCCCGTCGCCTGCAATTCTTTTTCGGCGCGCTCTAACTCCTCGGTATTGCGCGCGCAAATCGCGATGCGCGCACCCTCGCTTGCCAATTCGCGCGCCAGCACCAAACCCAAACCGCGCGAGCCGCCGGTAATTAAGACGACTTTGCCCGCAAAATCGAACCGCCGCGCATTTTTGCGAAAAGTTGTGACCGCGCCCAGAATTCCCGCGCCGATGACGGCTCCGATCAGCCAATTATTCGTTTTTGTGGACACCGCGAAAATGCTCCTTGCTTAAACGTATCAATCCAAAACAGTATTTGTGAATTGATAGACAAACCGCAATAATCGTGCCTTCTGCAAATCAGCAACGAAGGAAATTATAAATAAATTTCTTTCTAAAATTTATAAAGCTGCGGAGTTTGTCATTCGCTTTACTTTGCTTATTTTGAATTGGTAAAATGTTCGTTTCGCTGTCAGGCAAATATTTTATCCGTAAGACACAATGAGCATTAAACAAATCACGGTTCGCGGCGCGCGCCAGCATAATCTGAAAAATATCAACGTCGAAATTCCGCGCGATTCATTAACGGTTATCACTGGACTTTCCGGTTCGGGCAAATCGTCGCTTGCGTTCGACACGATTTACGCCGAAGGTCAGCGCCGTTACGTCGAATCTTTGTCGGCTTACGCGCGCCAGTTTTTGGATCAGCTCGAAAAGCCGGACGTTGATTCGGTCGAAGGACTTTCGCCCGCAATTTCGATTGAGCAGAAAACCGTTTCGCGTTCGCCGCGCTCGACCGTCGGAACCGTGACGGAAATTTACGATTATCTGCGCCTGCTTTTTTCGTCAATCGGCACGCCGCATTGTCATCAGTGCGGCGCGGCGATCACCAAACAGACGCAGGAACAAATCGTCGCCAATATTCTCGATTTGCCCGAAGGCGAACGCGTGATGATTCTCGCGCCGACGGTGCGCGGTCGCAAAGGCGAATTTAAAAAAGAACTCGAAAAATTCGCGAAAGACTTTACGCGCGCCCGAATTGACGGCGAAATGCGTCAATTGGACGAAGAAATAAAGCTCGACAAACGCAAAA